>DATIZS010000313.1:0-7057 GCA_035516955.1 Rhizomicrobium sp. | reverse complement strand
GCGGTGTTGGAGAAACGTTCAGTGAGGGTTGCGCGCGTGGGCACGCCGCTTGCGTAATGCGAAAGATCGTCGAGCTCGGGCGCGGCGTCGAGCGCGCGAAGAGCGGCGAGCTCGTTTTCGAAAGAGGCGCCCGTATCGCTCACGCGCACGAGCTCGGCCAGTGCCAGCACGGAGGCCGCGCGCTTCATGGCCTCGGACGTATCGCGCGATTCGAGCTTGCCCACGCGCGTATCCAGCGCGGCCAAATCGGTTTTCGAGGCGGAACTTGCGAGGCGCTGGGCGAGATCGGGCGGCGGCGCGTTGCGTTCCAATGCGGCAAGACGCGCGCCCATATCCGCGTCGGATTTCTGCTGGGCGGCGCTCAATTGATTCAGCGTCTTTTCGTCCTGAGCAAGTCGCGCACTGATATCCGGCGGCGCGCCGCCGCTTTTCTCCACCGCATCCAGCCGCGCTTCGTCGGCATCGACGCGCGCCTTCAGCGCAGCAAGATCGCTGCGCTCCGCTCCGAAGGCTTCGGCCGCGGCTTTTGGCGCATGACCGGCCGCAAGCTGGCCCACGCGCGTTTCGAGCGCGGCCACGCGATCGTTCATCTCGGAGGTCTCCGCGCCGTTCGTCATCCACGGCCAATAGACCGCGATCAAGCCGCCGGAAAGCGCCGCCAGAATCAGGAGCACGAAAATCCCCAGCGCCTCGCCCAGCCCGCGGGCGCGGCCACGCGGCTCGCCTGCGGATTCGTCGTCCTGCGGCTCGGGTTTGGGCAGTGCGGAAAACGCCCGCTGTTCGGGTTCGGCCATAGACTTCCTCGACGGCGCCGAAACTATAGGTGCCGGGCTTCCGCAACAAGGCGCAACATGGCCTCGGAATCGGGGCGGGCGGCGGTGAGGATCTCGCGGAAAACCAGCGGCTTCAGCGCATCGGCCGTGGGCCTGCTGATGCAGAGCGCGGAAAGGGCCGATGTGGTCTGCGCGATCCCGGCGTTAACGACGCAATTGAAGAAAATGCGCGCCGAACGCGGCGAATAGAACATGGCCGCGTCGAGCTTGCCCGATAGCAACGCATCGGCCGCATCCTGCGGCAGGCTTTCGACCGAGACCGCGTCGTAGAGCACGACATTTCGCACGTCGTAGCCGAGCGCGCGCAGGCGTTCGACAAGGCCGCCTTTGGTGTCCTGACCTTGCGCGTGGAGGAGCGCGCCGTCTTCCGGTTTCGCCCAGCGCCGGGCCGCTTCGGCAAGCGTCGCCGCATCGCCTCTGGCATTTTCGACGCGGGTGTAGCCGGCGCGGCGCGCAGCTTCGGCGGTTTGCGGGCCAACCGCGAGCACGCGGATATCGCGAACGGGGCTCGCGCGTTCGAGCGCGCGGATTCCGTTTGCGCTGGTCGCGAGAATGGCCTGCACGCCGGTGAGATCGACGGTGGCATCTTCGCGGAATTTGATGTCGAGAAGCGGGGCGGCAATCGCCTGATGGCCGAGCGATTTCAGTTTCGCCGCGGTTGTTTCGGCATCCTCGAAAGGACGTGTCACCAGGATACGCATCAGAGAACCAGCCACTTTAATGCACGCGGTTTCAAAGCTTCGCCCGCTTCGCGGCCGAGATGCGCGGCTTCCTTTGCGCCGCCTTCGAGCGGGACGTCGAATTCGGTTTCGGCGAAGCCGCCGCCATCGGGCGCGATCACTTCGCCGCGAAACGAAAGACGATTGTTTTCGTATTTCGCAAGACCGCCGATGGGCGTGCGGCAGGAACCGTCCAGCGCCAGTTGAAAGGCGCGTTCGCAGGCGAGCGCGATTTCGGTCGCAGGATCGTTCAGTTGGGAAATGAGCGACGCGATAGCGGAATCGCTTTGGCGGATTTCGATTCCGATTGCGCCTTGCGACAGCGCGGGCAGCCATTCTTCCAGCGGCATGAAGCCTGTCATGCGTGATTGCATTCCCAGCCGTTTCAATCCCGCAAAGGCAAGCAGGATCGAGTCATATTCGCCGTCATCCAATTTCTTCAGCCGTGTATCGACATTGCCGCGTAAGAGCGCGATTTCGAGATCGGGCCGCGCGCGCGCAACGAGCGCCTGGCGGCGCACCGAACTCGTTCCGATCCGCGCGGCCCTGGGCAATCCGGCCAATGTTCTTGCTTTGTGGGAAATAAAAACATCGCGCGGATCCTCGCGCGGCAGCACCGCGGCAATGGCAAGACCGTCCGGCAAAACCACCGGCACATCCTTCATCGAATGAACGGCAAGATCGATCGCGCCCGACAGCAACGCCTCTTCCAACTCCTTGGTGAAAAGCCCTTTGCCGCCGGCATCGGCGAGCGGACGATCCTGAATGCGGTCGCCGCCGGTTTTGACCGCGACGATCTCGCATTGCGCGCCCTTTGTTTTCAGGGCTTCGGCGACCATATCGGCCTGCGCGCGGGCGAGCCGCGAGCCGCGTGTGCCGATCCGGAGCGAGGTTTGCGCCATGGTATGGTTCGGGTTAGAGCTTTTCTCGATTTCGCGCAATCTGGCGGAAAACCGCTTCACACTTTTCCGGATTGCGCTTGGGCTAACTTATACAAGCGAGACGTTTTTTGCGCGATTTGACGGTCCTGGGCATCGAGACGAGCTGCGACGAAACCGCGGCCGCGGTGGTGCGCGGCCATCCGCCCGGACCGGGCGCGATCCTCTCCAATATCGTGCTCAGCCAGCTCGATGAACATGCGCCTTTCGGCGGCGTTGTGCCGGAGATCGCGGCGCGCGCCCATGTCGAGGCGCTCGACGCGGTCATCGAGCGCGCATTGGCCGAGGCGAAGGTCTCGCTCTTCGAACTCGATGCCATCGCGGCGACCGCCGGGCCGGGCCTGATCGGCGGCGTGATGGTGGGTTTGACGACGGCCAAGGCGCTTGCGCTCTCCACCGGAAAACCGCTCGTCGCCGTCAATCATCTGGAAGCCCATGCGCTGACCGCGCGGCTGACACAAGGTGCGGAATTCCCCTTCCTGCTGCTTCTGATTTCCGGCGGCCATTGCCAGTTGCTGGGCGTGGAGGGCGTGGGGCGCTTTTGCCTCTACGGCACGACAATCGACGACGCGGTGGGCGAGGCTTTCGACAAGACGGCGAAATTGCTGGGCCTTCCTTACCCCGGCGGGCCGAGCGTCGAAGCCGCCGCGCGCAAGGGAAATCCGAAGCGTTTTGCTCTGCCCCGGCCGATGGTGGGACGCGAAGGCGCGGATTTCTCGTTCTCCGGATTGAAGACGGCCGTGCGCCAGATCGCGCGAAGCGAAGGATTTTCCGAAACCGCCGATCTGGCAGCTTCGTTTCAAGTCGCCGTGGTCGAAAGCCTGATCGACCGCACCAAAGCGGCGATGGAGATGTTCCGCGCCGATTTTCCACGCGGCGACGTTTTGGTGGTGGCGGGAGGCGTTGCCTCGAATTCCGCGATCCGCAAGGCGCTCGGCGAATTGTGCGATGCGCGCGGCTTCCGGATAAAAATACCCCCGCCCAGGCTTTGCACCGACAATGCGGCGATGGTCGCCTGGGCGGGGATAGAGTATGGCCAGCTAGGCTCGTTCGACGGGTTGGGGGTGGCGCCGAGGGCCCGCTGGCCGCTTCAGGACGCGCCGGTTGGGGGGAGCCAAACCACGGGCGCGTCCGCGAAGCCTTGAAGCGGCGCCGTTAGGCCACCGCGAACTGGGCGAGCGACAGAGCCGCCGTCAACACGATCACCGCCGCCGAAAAAACGGTGATGATGATCTGGTTGAGCCGCGAATTCTGGGTCTCGTGCGAGAAGTGTGTCATGACCTTCTTCCTTTCTTTCTTGCCCCGGCTTTTGGCGCTCGGGGCTGGGTTCAAATCGGGTGGACCGTCCTTGGTCTCACGAGGGGAAGATAGGTGATTGATGAGGGCCTTTCAATGAATATTTTCGAAAGAATTCACTCTTCATCGTTTCTGACGCGGTGCAGCATGGCGAGAAATTTGATCTATGTCATTGTTATGCAACGGAAAATATCGGAATGACAAGTCGTCATGCACTCCGCGCATAGGAGGGATGCCACGCCCATGAAGCTCGCGACCTGGAATATCAACTCGGTCCGGCTGCGGCTGGACCTCGTCCTCAAGCTGCTGAAAAGCGAGAGACCGGACGTCCTCTGCCTGCAGGAAACCAAGGTGATGAACCCGCTTTTCCCGGCCGAGGCCTTCGCCAAGGCGGGTTATGTCCATCAGGCCATCAACGGCCAGAAGGGCTATCACGGGGTGGCGATCCTCTCGAAGCTTCCCTTCGCCAAAACCGAGCCCCGCCGGTTCTGCGGCAAGGAGGATTCGCGGCATATGTGCGTGAGTTTCGAAGACGGGCTCGAGCTGCACAATTTCTACGTACCGGCGGGCGGCGACATTCCCGATCCCAAGGCGAACGAGAAATTTGCCCACAAACTCGATTTCCTGCGCGAGATGGCGGCGATGTTCGAAAAGCGCAAGGGCCGGAAAAACGCGCGCGCGATTTTGGTGGGCGATCTCAATGTCGCCCCGCTCGAACACGATGTGTGGAGTCACAAACAATTACTCGACGTGGTCAGCCACACACCGATCGAAACCGAATTGCTGGGCAACGCGAAAGAAGCTTTCGAGTGGACCGATGTGACGCGCGAATTCGTGCCGGCAGACCAGAAAATCTATTCCTGGTGGAGCTATCGCGCCGCCGACTGGGAGGCATCCGACCGCGGCCGCAGGCTCGATCACGTCTGGACGAGCCCCGCGCTGAAAGGCGCGGCCAAGAGGCATGCGATATTGAAGAAGGCGCGCGGCTGGGAACAGCCTTCCGATCACGTGCCGGTTGTGGTGGAATTCGAAGGCGGATGACAGCGAGGATGCGATGAGAATCGCGGTCTTCGATGCGGAAGAACATGAAGCGGCGCTTTTCGACCGCTTCAAGCCGGCCAACATTGTTTCGATCGTGGCCGCGCCGCTCGGCGCGGAGAATGCTGCCGATGCCGACATCGTTTCGGTGTTCATCTATTCGGCGCTCGATGCGGCCACGCTCGCCAAACTGCCGAAGCTGAAGCTGATCGCCACGCGCTCCACCGGCTACGATCACATCGACCTTGCCTATTGCCGCGCCCACAACATCGCCGTCGCCAACGTGCCGACCTATGGCGAGAACACGGTGGCCGAGCACGTCTTCGCGCTCCTTTTGGGCCTCAGCCATCGCATGCCCGAGGCTGCGGCACGCGCCAAAAGCGGCCATTTCTCGCCGGAAGGGCTTCAGGGCTTCGATCTCATGGGGCGCACATTCGGCGTGATCGGCACGGGCAATATCGGGCGCCACGTCATCCGCATCGCGCGCGGCTTCGAGATGAAGGTGATCGCGAGCGATATGAGGCCGGATGCCGCGCTCGAAGCCCAGCTCGGCTTCCGCTACGTGCCGCTGGACGAGCTCCTGAAAACGGCGGACGTGATTTCATTGCACGTTCCTGCTACGGCCGAGACCGAAAATCTCATTTCGGAAAGCGCAATCGCAAAGATGAAACAAGGCGCGGTCATCATCAACACCGCGCGCGGCAGCCTGATCGAGATATCCGCCCTCATCCGCGCCTTGCGCGAGGGAAGGCTCGCCGGCGCCGGCCTCGACGTGCTTCCCGAGGAACCGCTGATCCGCGAGGAAGCGGAGCTCATCAGTTCGAGCTTCGCGGATGGGCGCGACTTGCGCAATCTGGTGGCGAACCACGTGCTTCTCAACCTGCCCAATGTGATCGTCACGCCCCACAACGCCTTCAACACGCGCGAGGCGGTGGCGCGCATCGTGGAGACGACGGTGTCCAACATCGAGGCGTTCCTCGCCGGCAAGCCGCAAAACCGCGTCTGCTAGCCCTTTTTCTTCCCGCGCGCCCGCTTTATCCTGCTTTCCGGGGTGTACGGAGGAATGCATGTTTGCACGCGCTTTTTTCGCGTCGGTTCTGCTCTTTTCGATCCCCGCATGGGCCGAGGATCATCCCCCCGCCGAAGCCTTCGGCCAATTGCCGCTGATTTCCCATCCCCATCTTTCGCCCGACGGAAAACGCTTCGTCGCCATCCAATCGCTCGACGGCAAACCGACGGTTGCGATCTATACGGTGGGCGCGGCACCCGGCACGCTGCCCTTCGTGGTGCCGACCGAAGACGGCGTGATCGACGATGCGGTGTTCGTGAAAAACGACCGGCTGGTCATCACGCTCAAGAAGAGCCAGAAGCAGTTCCTCGACAACCGGATGCGCACCTGGGTGCGCGCGGTGTCGGTGGCGGCCGACGGTTCCGATCCGCATGTGCTGTTGCGCGATAATGTCACCTTCGATTCCAACACCTATACCGGCGTCATCGCCGATGCTGATCTCGACGATCCGACTTATATTTACGTGCCGCTCTTCGTCGGCCGCATCCAGCCGCAGCGCATGCCGTTCGAGGATCTGAAACGCTATAATGAAGGCAAGGCGGAATACGACGTCGAAAAAGTGGATTTGACGACGGGCGAAGGCCATCAATATGTGCGCGGCGGGCCTTATACCGTCCTCTTCCTGATGGACGGGAAGGGCAATGTGAAGGCGCGCCTCGACGAATCCATGCGGCCGCTGCGCGACGATATCTACGCCTATGAAAACGGCGATTGGCGCGCGATGGGCGATTACGACGCCAATGAAGACAATGGCGCCCATGTGATGGGCATGACCGAAGACGAGAAGGCCATCGTGCGCGTCGCCGACAACAAGGATGGCGATCGCGCGCTCGTTCGCGTGCCGCTGGAAGCGGGAAAGCCGGAGACGCCGCTCTTCTCCGCGCCGCATGCCGATGTTCTGGGCGTCAGCCGGGACGAATGGACCGGAGCCGTCACCGGCGCCAATTACGCGGACGACAAGATGGAATATGTCTATTTCGATCCCGAGCGCCAGTCGCTGGAGGAAAAGCTTCAGGCGCTGTTTCCCGGCCTCACCGTGCATCCGGTTTCGGCGGATGTGGCGCATGACGCCTGGATCGTCGAAGTGGAAGGCCCGCGCAATCCGCCGACCTATTATTACTACACGGGCGGCGAGCCGGTGGCGATCGCGGCGGCCTATCCGCA
>DATIZS010000312.1:0-2369 GCA_035516955.1 Rhizomicrobium sp. | reverse complement strand
GGCCGACATAGCCCACTTCCGTGAATTTGGTCGCTTCGACCTTGATGAAGGGCGCCTGCGCGAGTTTGGCGAGCCTGCGCGAGATTTCCGTCTTGCCCACACCCGTCGGCCCTATCATCAGGATGTTCTTCGGCAGAACTTCCTCGCGCATCTCGGGCTGAAGCTGCTGACGCCGCCAGCGGTTGCGAAGCGCGATGGCAACGGCGCGCTTGGCGTCCGCCTGTCCGACGATGAAGCGATCCAGTTCGGACACGATTTCGCGGGGCGTGAAAAAGGAACTCATTACAATTTCAAACTCTCGATGACGACATTGTCGTTGGTGTAGATGCAGATATCGGCCGCGATCTTCATGGCGCGCCGCGCGATTTCTTCGGCCGAAAGATCGAGCGGCACAAGCGCCCGCGCCGCGGCCAGCGCGAACGGCCCGCCCGAGCCGATGCCGATCAGGCCATCCTCCGGTTCCACTACGTCGCCGGTTCCCGAGAGGATCAGCGAGGTCTTGGCATCCGCCACCGCCATCAGCGCTTCGAGGCGGCGCAGATAACGGTCGGTCCGCCAGTCCTTGGCCAATTCGACGCAGGCCCGCGCCAGATTGCCCGGATGCTGGTCGATCTTGGCCTCCAGCCGCTCGAACAGCGCAAAGGCATCGGCAGTCGCGCCGGCAAAGCCCGCGATCACATCGCCCTTGCCGAGGCGGCGTACTTTTCTTGCATTGGATTTCATCACGGTCGCGCCCATCGTGACCTGCCCGTCGCCGGCCACGACCACCTCCCCGCCCTTGCGGACGGAAAGAATCGTGGTGGAGCGCCATTTGGCATCGGTCATGATACGTCCAATATAGGTAGGGCCGGGCGCGGTGCAAATTCCATGAAGACCGTCATTCCCTATATCGATTTGCGGGCGGGCTCGCCCCTCGACCTGTTGCGCGAGCGCGTGGATCAGGCGCGCGCGCTGGTCCGCGCGGCGAGCCGGACCTATGGGCCGATTGGACGCGCCGCGAGCCTGGCGGCCCTTCCCCTGGGCGACAGCGCCTCGCGCGCCTGGCTCGAGCGCGCCGCCAATCCCTATCGCGAGGAAATCCGCAAGATCGCCGCCATCATCGGCATGAAGGGCGCGTGGCTCCTCAATGTCTGCTTCGAATGGGGCTGCACGGGTGGGGTATGGAACGGCGAAAACGGACCCATGATGCGGCGCGTGCTTGACTGGCCGTTCCCCGCGCTCGGCGAGAATGTCGTGGTCGCCCATCAAAAGGGCAAGGCCGGCGAATTCCTCAACGCGACATGGCCGGGCATGAGCGGCGTGCTGCAGGCCTGCGCGCCCGGGCGATTTGCGGCGGCGATCAATCAGGCGCCGGGACGCATGCGCGGCGCGGGCTTCGCCGGAGACTGGGTGCGCGCGCGCATCGATGTGCGCCGCACGGACGCGCTTCCACCCGCGCATCTGTTGCGCCACGTCTTCGAGACCGCTCCCGATTATGCCGCCGCGCGCCAGATGTTGTGCGCGACGCCGCTCGCGGTTCCAGCGATCTTCATTCTGGCCGGTGCCGCGCTTGGCGAAGGCTCTGTGATCGAACGCACCGAAACCGGTTTCGTGCTGCATGCGATGGACGAATCATGCGTCTGTGCCACCAATCATTTCGAAGGCCGGATGAGCGATCACGGGAGGGGCTGGCGTCCGCGCCCGATCGACAGCGCCGGACGATTGGCGGCGGCGCGGCGGCTGGACGGCGATGGCGAGGATTTTTCGTGGTTCGCACCGCCCATCGCCAATGCCTATAGCCGGCTCGTGATGAGCGCCGAGCCTGGCTCGGGCGCGTTGTCGCTGATGGGAACGAGCGGTGCCATGCCCGTGACGGAGATTTACCGCCACGCGGCGTGAAGCCTATTTCTCGCAGATCACCTTGGGCGAGCCGTCGGGACTTTTCGGCAGATCGATGAAACGGATATTCGCCAGCATTATCGGCCCCATCAGATCGGGCCAAATCTCGGTGCGCGATTTGCCGGGCAATACCGCGCAGGTCGGCGTTTCGTAGGGATCGAAATATCCCATATGCAACAAGGTGCGCACGGCGAGGAATTTGATCGGTCTCGTGAAATTGTGTTCGCTCTTCAGGATCATGCCGGGCGTGTGGGCGTTGATCTGGCCGTAAGAGATCACGAGCGTATCGGGCGGCAGGTCGGCCATGTTCAGCTTCGGGAGCTTCGCATCGGCCGGATTGGCGAAGAGCTTTCCGCCATGGACGACACGGGCAGGATAATCCGGCTGGAAGCGGCCAATGAATTTAGGATCGATGAGCATGTTGCCACTGCGCTTGAACTGGATGGCTACTGTTTCGCCGGGATCGATCATCACCGCCTTGCCCATGGCGA
>DATIZS010000311.1:0-2822 GCA_035516955.1 Rhizomicrobium sp. | reverse complement strand
AAGCGCGCGCTCGGTCACGCCAAGACCTGCCAGAAAGTGCGCATCGGCACCAGCGAGGTCGCCGTCAATCAGGCGCTCAAGGCGGCATGAACGACACGGCTGAATTCGAGAAGACCCGCGCCCATCTTCTCGGCATCGCCTATCGCATGCTGGGCGAATGGGCCGCGGCCGAGGATGTGGTGCAGGAGGCGTGGATCCGATGGCGGGCGGCGGAAGATGTGCGCGACGCTTATGCCTGGCTTTCGACCGTGACGGTGCGGCTTTCGCTCGATGCGTTGCGCGCGGTGCGTTCGCGGCGGGAAAATTACGTTGGCCCATGGCTGCCGGAGCCCATCGTGCCCGATGACATGCGCATTCTCGAGACGCCGGATGCGCGCGCGGAGCTTGCGTCCGATTTGTCGCTGGCGTTGCTGCATGTTCTGGAGCGCCTGTCGCCGGAGGAACGCGCGGCGTTCATCCTGCACGATGCGTTCGATTGCGAGTATGACGATATCGCAGCGATCCTCGGCAAGAGCGAAACCGCCTGCCGCAAGCTCGTGTCGCGCGCACGCGAGCGGGTGAAGTCCGACCGGCCGCGGCATGTCGTGTCGAAGGCGCAGCACAGCGAAATGCTGACCCGCTTCACGCAGGCCGTGGCGGCGCGCGATCCGGCGCAACTCGCAGAGATTCTGGCGCCCGATGTGATCTTCTATTCCGATGGCGGGGGGTTGCGGCCTGCGGCGCTGTTGCCGATTTACGGACCGGAGAAAGTGAACCGCCTCATCTTCGGGCTGATGGAGAAATCGAACGTCTTCACCGCGCCCGAATACAATTTCATCGAGATCAACGGGCGGCCGGGCTTCATCATCATCGGCGATGGCGAAATCCAGACGGCGATCACGCTGGAGAGCGACGGCGAAAAGATCACGGCGATCTATGCGATGCGCAATCCGGAGAAGCTGGGAAGGATTGCGAGGACAATGCAAAAAACGAATTGTCATCCCGGGCGAGCGTAGCGAGACCCGGGACCCACCGCGACAGCGGCACAATGGGTCCCGGCTCTGCGCGATGCTTTCGCATCGCTTGGCCGGGATGACAATTGGGTTTTTACCCGCTCCCAGATCGTCCGCATCTGGTTGACCATCACCTGCGCCAAATCCATTGAAAATCGCCGGCTCGCCTGATAAGAACAACGCATGAACGGAACGCTTGCTCACGATCCCATCCTGGCGCGTTTTCGTGCCGCGCTTGCCGGGGTGTATGGAAACCGTCTCGAACGCGTCGTGCTTTTCGGCTCGCGCGCGCGCGGCGAAGCACAGGCGGATTCGGACTACGACGTCGCCGTGTTCGTGAGAGGCTTCGGCGATCGCTGGAAAGAAGTAGACCGTATCGTTCCCATCGTCACGGATATCATCGACGACACCGGAGCGGTGATCCACGCCCTTCCTTACCGGGCCGGTTCTTACGAAGACCGCACCTCGTTGATGCGAGAGATTCGCCGTGACGGGATCGATCTGTGAGCCCGGAAACAGGCGAACACCTTGAAAAGGCGCGTACGTACCTGACCAAAGCGCGCGGGTTGCTCGACGTGATGCGTTACAACGACGAAGCTGGCCGCGCTGCCTATCTCGCCGGATACCATGCGGCGCAAGCTCTCATTTCCGAACGCACAGGAAGGATCGCCAAGACGCATGAAGGCGTGAACGGTCAGTTCAATTTTTTGACCAAAGGCGACCCACGCGTAGATACCGCTCTGCGCCGCTTCCTGACGCAAGCATATGATCTCAAGGCGGTGGCCGATTACGAAGCAGGCCCGAATGCGATTGTGCCGGCGGAGCGCGCGGAAGCAGCTATCCAACTTGCCACGCGCTTTGTCGATACCGTCGCGGCCTTGCTGGAGTGATCCGCGACCAACCGGAAATGCTTCTTACCCCCGCTCCTTGATCATCTGCATCTGCTTGACGATCACATGCGCCTGGCGGATCGAGGCGGCGTCGATCAACACGCCCTTCAGCGCCACCGCGCCGAAACCTTTTTCATGCGCATCCTTCAGCGCGGCGAGGATGGCTTGCGCGCGCTCCACTTCCTTGGCGGGCGGCGTGTAGATCTCGTTGGCGAGCGGAACCTGGCTCGGATGGATCGCCCATTTGCCTTCGCAGCCGAGAATGGCGGTGCGATTGGCCTGCACGCGAAAACCGTCCGGATCGGAATAATCGCCGAACGGCCCGTCGATCGCCGCCAGCCCGTGGGCGCGCGCGGCCTGCACCAGCCGGAACATCGGATAATGCCAGAGATCGTTCCAGTGCCGCTCGCGCGCCTTGCCTTCCTCGGCGTCCGTGAGCATCACGTAATCGGCATTGCCGCCGCCGATATTGGTGGTGCGCATGCCCTGGCTCGCCGCGTAATCGGCCGCGCCGAAATGCAATGTCTCGAGGCGCCTCGACGCCGAGGCGATGGCGTCGATATTCGTCAGGCCCGAAACCGTTTCGATGATGACCTCGAGGCCGATATTCTTCTTGCGGCCGACATGGTTCGACGCCTGCGTGATCAGCATGTCGATGGCATAGACATCCGAGCCGTTGCCGACCTTCGGGATCATGATGGCGTCGAGGCGCTCGCCGCCCTTCTCCACCAGCGCCAGCACGTCGCGATAGCACAGCGAGGTGTCCAGCCCGTTGATGCGCACGGTGACGGTCTTGTTGCCCCAGTCGATGTCGTTCAGCGCCTGGATGATGTTGCCGCGCGCTCCTTCCTTGTTCTCGGGCGCGACCGCGTCCTCCAGATCGAGGCACACCACATCGGCCGCGCTCGCCGCCGCCTTCTCGAACAGCGCCGCGCGCGAG
>DATIZS010000310.1:0-2514 GCA_035516955.1 Rhizomicrobium sp. | reverse complement strand
TATCGAGCGCCAGCGCTTTCCGCCCGCGATAGGTGATCTCGGTCTTGTGCGGCGTGCGCCCGCCCTTGCGGTCGATGCGGATCACGTCCGCGCCCATATCCGAGAGCAACATCGCCGCGAACGGACCCGGCCCGATGCCTGCGAATTCCACCACGCGAATGCCGGAAAGCGGTCCCATCGGCGGCTCCATCTCAATTGCGCCTTATTTTTCGCATAGCTGGGCGGAAGGACAACAGGTCATGCGCACAATTCTTGCCGCGCTCGCGGCCTTGCTGCTTTTTTCCGCGCCGGTTGACGCGGCGGCAACGCGCGCCGCGCTCGTATATAAGGTGGATCATGTCTCGGTGTCGTTCGCCGGGCGCAAGATGACCATCACCGCAAGCGGCGCGGTGAAGACCGGCGGCTGGGACAATCCGCGACTGCACATCAAGGACGTCCGCGCGCCCGAAGCGCATACGCTGGTGATCGAATTCCTCGCCACCCCGCCGGCGAAGGACGAAGCCGTGATCCAGGCGCTGCTGCCGGTGTCGGCCACGCTGACCACAGCTCTTGCGCCTTACGGCACGACCGAGATCAAGGTTGTCGCCGAATCCAACAGCCAGACGGCGCCTTACGCACCCTGAGTTCCGTGCTATCTTTGGCGCGATGCAAATCGACGTCGTCTCCGATACGATCTGTCCGTGGTGCTTTATCGGCAAGCGCCGGTTGATGCGTGCGCTTTACGAGCGCCCCGAGATCGCATTCGATCTGCGCTGGCGCGCCTACCGGCTCGATCCCACGATTCCGGCGGAAGGCATAGACCGGCGCGAATATCTGCGCGCCAAATTCGGCGACAATCCGCAGCGCGAGGCGATTGCCTCGGCGCTGCGCGAAGCGGGCGAAAGCGAAAACATCCGCTTTGCCTTCGATCAGATCGATCTGACGCCCAATACCACCGATTCCCACCGCCTCATCCGCTGGGCGGGAAGCGCCGGCGTGCAGACCGACGTGGTTGAGCTTCTTTTCGCCGCCTATTTCGAGCAGGGCCGCGATATCGGCGATGCCGATGTGCTGGCACAAGTCGCGGGCGAAGCGGGCATGGATGGCGAACTCGTGCGCCAATTGCTCACCGAAGATGCCGACCGCGATATCGTAGAGCGTGAGGATGCGCTCGCGCACCAGATGGGAATTTCCGGCGTCCCGACCTTCATCTTCGCCAACAAATATCTCGTCTCCGGCGCACACGAGCCGGAGCAATTGTTGAAGGTGATCGATAAAGTGGCCGACGAGATGGCGGAGTAACTACGCCGCGTCCGCAACCACTCGATTGCGGCCCTCGCGCTTGGCGCGATAGAGCGCCTGATCGGCGCGGTGCAGCAGCGCCTCGGCGGAATCGCCCGTCTTTTCCGAGCCCGCGATGCCGATGGAAACTGTAATATTGAGATTGTGCGGGGCGCGGCTGATGGCGAATGGCACCTGCTCCACGCTCTTGCGCAAGCGCTCGGCCACGGTATAGGCGAAGGGAACATCCGTATCGGGCATGACGACGACGAATTCCTCCCCGCCATAACGGCAGGCAAGATCGATGCCGCGCACATTGGCGCTGATGCGGCTTGCGAATTCGCGCAGCACCTCGTCGCCGATATCGTGACCGTTGTTGTTGTTGACTTCGCGGAAGTAATCCACGTCCATGATCAGGAACGCGAGCGGCTTGCCCGATTTCTGCGCGCCCGCGATCAGCGTATCGAGATGGCGCGCCATGTAGCGGCGATTGTGCAGGCCTGTGAGCTGGTCGGTGATCGCCATTTCGAGGGAAAGCTGCACATTGTGGCGCAAGCGATCGGAATAGCGCTTCTTGCGCAATTGCGTACGCACGCGCGCGATGAGCTCGTTCTTGTCGACGGGGCGCGTCAGATAATCGTTGACGCCCATCTCCAGCGCCTGCGTCAGCTTGCGCCGGTCGCCGTCGCTGACGAGCACGAGGATGGGCACGTTGCGCCCTTCCGGCAGCGAGCGCAGCTGCGAGCAAAGCCGCAATCCGTCGAAGCCGCGCAAGCCCAAACTCACCACGATCAGATCGAAATCGCCGCCTCGCACGCGCACGACCGCTTCCTCGAAGGAATCGACGGCCGCGATGTCATGCGGTGGCGTCAGCGCGGCGCTGAACCAGGCGACGGATTCCGGGCGATCCTCGATGATCAGGATGCGGCCGGGCGGCGTATTCTGCCCGTTGAGCTCGGCGGGGTCGAGGAGGCCCATCTTCTCGCCCGTCGTTTCGCGCATGCGCAATTCGTCGGTCATCATCTTGAGGCGCACGAGGCTCCTCACGCGTGCGAACAGCGCCGCGTCGTCCACGGGTTTGGTGAGAAAATCGTCGGCGCCCGCATCGAGGCCGGCCACGCGATCCGTCGCCTGATCGAGCGCGGTCACCATCACCACCGGCACATGGGCGGTCTTGGGATTGGTCTTGATGCGGCGGCAGACTTCGAAACCGTCCATCCCCGGCATCATCACGTCGAGCAGCACGATGTCGGG
>DATIZS010000309.1:0-2499 GCA_035516955.1 Rhizomicrobium sp. | reverse complement strand
GTTGTTCCGCGCGATGGAGACGCTCGGCACATTCCTCAACAAGAAGGGTTCCTTGACCGAGCGCGAGGTCGAGCTGGGCATCGTGCTCATCGCTCATCATTGGCACGGCGAATATGTCTATGCGGCGCATGTGAAGACGTGCCTCGCCCTGGGCTATCCGCAAGCCGTGATCGACGCCATCCGCAATAACAAGGAGCCCGATCTGCCGAACCCGCGCGAGCGCTGCGTCTACGAGATCGCCAAGCTCGCGCAGCAGCCGGGCGCCGGATCGGATCAGGTCTTCGATCGCGCCGCGGCGACGCTTGGGCGCAACGGCCTCGCCGAATTGCTGGCGCTTCTTGGCTATTACAGCGCCGTCGCCATGGCGATGAAGCTCCATCGCGTGCCCGTGCCGAAATGAACCACCTTCCATCGGAGCGAGCGGAATGATCGTCGATACGCATGTTCACGTGGTTTCCGACGATCGCAGGAAATATCCGCAGATCACCGATGGCGCGCAGGCGGGTTCGGCGCCGACCGTGGCTGATATCGGGCAGCCGGAATGGCCGGCGCTGACCGCCGAAACCCTGCTGGCGACGATGGACGAGTGCGGCATCGATCGCGCGCTCCTGGTGCAGACCTATTTCACCTATCATTTCGACAACAGCTACATGATCGATTCGGCGCTGGCGCATCCCAAGCGCTTCGAAAGCGTCTGCGTCATCGACCAGCTCGCGCCCGGCGCGCCCGACCTCTTGAGCGAGCTGGTCGAAAGACGCGGCGTGAGCGGCCTGCGCATGATGGGCGCACGCGGCAAGGGTGTGCTGGGTGATCCCCGCACTTTTCCGCTGTGGGAACGCGCCCGCACGCTGCGCATTCCGATCTGCATCGGCGCGCGGATCGAGGAATTGCCCGACGCCTTCGCGCCGCTCGAGCGCTACGGCGATATTCCCGTCGCGTTCGAACATGTCTGGGGCCTGAAGATCGGCGAGCCGCCTTACGACGAACTGAGGCCGCTTTTCGATCTCGCGCGCTTTCCCAACGTGTTGCTCAAGACCGCGCCCAACAACTCGCACGCCGCGCGTGAGAGCAAGGCCGGGGCGGAAATATTCTTCCGCACGCTGGTCGAGCGCTTCGGCGCAACGCGCATCATGTGGGGATCGAACTATCCCGCCCATTGGCACAAATACGCCGGCATCAAAGAGCGACTCGCGATCATGGAGGAAGATTTTTCCTTCCTCTCCGCCGAGGAAAAGCGCTGGGTTTTCGGCGAGTCGGCATTGACCCTGTGGCCGGGCCTCCGGTAGGGAATTTTCATGGTTGCGACAAGCGAGGTATCGCTCACCGTCGGCGGCAGCCCGATGGATCTTCTTATCGCCATGCCGGACGGAACCGGGCCGCATCCCGCGGTGCTGGTCGCGCATCATCGCGGCGGCGTCGATGAATTCACCCGCGACGTCGCCGCGCGGTTTGCCAGTATCGGCCTCGTCGCGGCGGTGCCCAATTTCTATCACCGCCGCCCGCGCAGCGAGGATCCCGTCGCCGCGATGAAAACCCTACGCGACGGCGATCTCGTCGCGGACATGAACGCCACTGTCGATCGTTTGCGCAAAATGGACTCCGTGCGCGAGGATGCGATCGGCATCGTCGGCCACTGCCTCGGCGGGCGCACCGCCTATCTCGGGCTCGTCACCAACCCGATCTACAAATGCGCGGTGCTGCTTTATCACGGCAACATCTTCGAATCGCGCGGCGACGGCATGCCCGCGCCCATCGAGCGCACGCGCAACATCCACTGCCCGATCATCGGCTTCTTCGGCAAGGAGGACACCAACCCTTCGCCGGCGGCGGTGGCGCGTCTGGCCGAAGCGCTCGACCGCCACAAAATTCGCTACGAATTCCATTCCTATGACGGGGCCGGTCACGCCTTCCAGGATTTCACCAGCACGACGCAATATCGCGAAGCCGCGACGAAAAATGCCTGGGAGAAGATGCTGGCCTTCCTGCGCCGGGAATTATTTCCGCAAGCGCCGGCCTGATCACTCGGGAGCGCGGGGCGGCCCAGCGAGGCCGCGCGCGGTGAGCAGGAGCTTGCGCCAGCCGACGAGCTGCGCATCGGTGGGCGCCAGATATTCCGGCCGGTCGTAATAGGCGTTCACTGCGGCGGGCGCGTCCTGCGCCGAGAAATTCCGATCCATCACCCAGTGATGGAATAGATGATAGGCCAGCCATTCATAGGCGCGGCCCAAAGCGGTGCGCCGCACCGCCGAGTGGAAATAGAACATCCGCGTCGTCTTCTCGTCGATCGGCACGGCCCAGCGCGTCCACATATGGTCCTGATAGTTGATGCGGACCATGCAGGGCAGATGCTGGCCGGTCTCCCATTCGTCGCTCGCGCGATAGGGCGGCAAGCGATTGAACGGCGCACGCAGGATGTCGAAGAGCCAGGTCCAGCTCAGGCGCAGGCGGCTCCTCGGCCAATGCGCGTTGAGGCCGGGAAAATAATCCTGCGCCGTGTCG
>DATIZS010000308.1:0-6233 GCA_035516955.1 Rhizomicrobium sp. | reverse complement strand
ACCCGGATCAGCGAATAGGCGAGCCCCGTGATGTCATGCGCGCGGGACTCCACGGCAGGCCGCGCCACTTCGCCCGCGCCGGACAGCTTCATGCCGCTGAAGTCGGGCGTGTCGCCCGGCCGCGTGCTCGGGGTCGGAATGCGCAGGCTGAGGCGAGGCCTGTTCTTCATGGCGATCTCCGGTTCACGGCGCGGCCCGGCGAAACTAGAACGGGGCCCGCTCCTGGGCGCAAGAGCGCCGCCTCCTATCCGCGGGTACGGACCCCCCGTCAAGGAATGCCCACCTTGCGCAACAAACCACGCGAAAAGAGGCTTTCGAAGGAAACGGTATGGTCGCAAAGCCCTCGCTCGGCGACAGCAATCGGACGGGCTTAAGCCCGCGGTAACAGGCAAGGTGCCACGCTTGGCCCGCCTCCTGCAGTTGTCCTCCGCGGAGAGAGATCCGTGACCGCCCTTGGACGCATCGCCCGCATGACCGGAAGCCTGGTTCCGGCCGCGCTCGCACGCCCCTTCGGCGCGCCTACGGCGGTGCTGTTTCATGGCGTCGAGCGGACGATCGCCGATCCCGCCATCCAGGGCTCGCAACATGCGCTGGACGCTTTCGAGACCATTGCGCGGCTGCTCAAGCGCGATTTCGACGTGTTGCCGCTGGATGCGCTGGCCGACGTGCTCAAAAGGCCCGAGAGACATCCGCGCGCCGTGTTCCTGACGTCGGACGACGGCTATGCCAACACGCTGACGCTCGCCGCCGATGTGCTGTCGGCATTCGGCCTGCCATGGACGCTGTTCGTGAGCACGCACCATATCGACACCGGCGCGCTCATTCCGCCGACGGCGGTGCGCATCTTCTTCCAGCATGCGCGCGCGGGCCGCTATGCGATCCCGTATCTGGGGCACGTCGAGTTGGGCGCGCAGCCTGAGCGGCTTGAAGCCGCCGGTGCCACCTTGCGCAGCCTCAAGCGCATGGCTGCGCCAAAGGCCGACGAGGCGGTCGCGGTGATGATGGGCGGACTGGCAGTGCACGGCGTCGGCGAACCGGGCGCGCTCTATCCTTCCGAGCGTCTTCTCAGCTGGGACCAGCTGCGCGAATTGAAGAAGCGCGGCGTCGAAATCGGCGCGCATGCCGACACGCATTGGCCCATGCATGACGATCAAAGCGGGGACTGGCTCACCCTGCAGGCCACGCGGCCCAAGGCGCGCATCGAAGCGGAGATCGGACCCTGCCGCTTCTTCGCCTACCCGTTCGGCCAGGACCGCGACGTGGGCCGGCGCGCCTGGCAGGCGGTGCGCGATGCGGGATACGCAAACGCGTTTACCACGCATTCGGGTTCGCTCGACGCCAGCGCCAATCCCTTCCTCATGCCGCGCTATGGATTGGCGCCGCAGGAATCCAACCTCGCGGCCTTTCTCCCCGTGCTGCGCGCCAACAATGCGCGGCTCAGGCAATGGCAGTCCCGCATCGGGACATGATTAAGATCGCACGTGCCAGAGTTGCGCATCTGTCTCCTGCTGAAACATCCATGATCGTCGCGCCGGGCCTCTGACCGGGCGAAATCCAGGTTCCGCATGCGTCAAGCAATCCGCGAAGAGCCGCGCATGATGGCGCGCCTGATGCACTCCCCTCCCTCGTGGAGAGGTTTGCCCCATGAGCCTGCGCGAGGAATTCGTCCCGGTTTCGAACACGGCCCTGACCGGCGCCATCGAGACGAGCTATGCGCACGGAGCCGCAAAACGCCTGCTCGATCTCATCGTCACCGTGCCATTGCTGATCGCGTTCGCGCCGCTCTTGGGCCTCATCGCCCTCTTCGTCCGCCTCGATTCCAAGGGCCCGGTGATCTTCAAGCAGACGCGTCTCGGTCTCTTCGGCGAGCCTTTCCAGATCTTCAAGTTCCGCACGATGCACGTGCTCGAGAACGGTCCGGTGGTGGTCCAGGCCACCAAGAACGATTCGCGCGTCACCCGTCTCGGCCGCTTCCTGCGCAAGACCAGCCTCGACGAGCTGCCGCAGCTGTTCAACGTCGTAAACGGCGACATGTCGCTGATCGGCCCGAGGCCGCATCCGCTGGCGCTCGATCGCCATTACGGCGCACTGATCCAAGGCTATGACGAGCGCCAAAACGTGCGCCCCGGCATCTCCGGCTGGGCGCAGGTCAACGGCCTGCGCGGCGAGACGCCGACGACCGACGACATGACGAATCGCGTCGCGTTCGACGCATGGTACGCGCGCCACGCGAGCTTGGCTCTCGACATCCAGATCCTGTTCCGCACGGCCGGCGTCGTGCTCAGCCAGAAGAACGCATTGTGATGGCCGCCCGGACGAACATGGCCGCCCCGTATCAGCGCCGCGATCCCGACCGCATCTATAGCGAAGTCGTGGTCGGCGGCATCCGCACCGCCTGCATCGGACGCCGCCAGCTCACGCGGCTGATGGTGGGCGATTGCCTTGCCGCGCGCGGCGGACGGCGCAACCCGCGGCTCGTCTTCGCTTCGAACGGGCATGCCATTTCCATGGTGCGCACCGATGCCGGCTTCCGCGAGAAGTTCACCACCGGCGACATCATTCATGCCGACGGCATGCCCGTCGTCATCGCCTCCAGACTGATGACGAAGACCCCGATCCCCGAGCGTTCCACCACAACGGATTTCATCCACGATGCGGCCCATGTGGCGCGCGAGCACGGCCTGCGCTTCTTCCTCCTGGGCTCGACCGAAGAGGTGAATGCGCAATGCGCCGAGAAGCTGCGGACGATCTATCCCGGGCTTGAGATCGTCGGCCGCCGTCACGGCTATTTCTCGCGCAGCGAGGAAGACGCCGTCATCGCGGAGATCAACGCCTCAGGTGCCGACATCGTTTGGGTCGGGCTCGGCGTGCCGCTCGAATACGAGTTTTGCGTCCGCAACAAGGCGCGGCTCAAAGCGGGCTGGGTGGTCACAGCCGGTGGCTGCTTCAACTACGTGACCGGACACTATGGCCGCGCCCCCAAATGGATGCAGGCCATGAGCCTGGAGTGGCTCTACCGGTTGTGCCGGGAGCCCAAAAGGCTTTGGAAACGCTACGCAATCACCAATCCCATCGCGCTGTTTACGATTTTGACACGCACCATGTCTTACAGCACGGGGATGGCCGTTCCCGCAGCCGCGGGTCGATAGCCGGAAAGGCCTGATGAGCGATGCAGCGCCGCTGATCACGACGGGCGGAAGGGAGCGCGCGCCGGCGCCATCCGCATTGAAGACGCTCGTCTCGGTGGGCCTGCGCTATTCCTTCTCGGCGCTGGGACCGATCAGCATCGCGGCGGCGCATTTCATCGCGGCCCTCGTCTTCCTGCGATACCTGCATCGCGCCGATTTCGGCCTCTTCTCCTTCGTCTTCGTCGTGGTGCCGTTCGCGCTCTCCTTGACCGGCGCGCTGTTCGGCGCCGCTTTGGTGAATTCGTCCAACGCGGCCGTACCGATGAACGACGGCGAGCTCGCGGCCTACATGAAGGCAAATCTCCTGTTCGCGCTGCTGAGCAGCATCGCGATCTTCGGAGTGATGCGCTTTGCGAGCGCGGGCCCCAAGCTTTCCGTCGTCATCGCGATCTACGGTGCGCTGATGACCATGCGCTGGTTCGCGCGCTGCCATGCCTTCGCCGTGCACAAAATGAAGCGGGCGATCCTCTCCGACTTCGCCTACAGCGGCGTGATGTTCGCAGGGTTGGGCGCGGTCACGCTCGCCCACGACATCACCCCGCTCGAGGCCGCGTTCCTGCTGACCGCGAGCGCCGCCGTTGCCCTCATCGCCTTCGGCCGGGAATTCCTTGCGGCCCAGGCGCGCGCTCCGTTCGACGGCAAGGTAAGCGATTTTCTCCCCATCTGGCGCGATCTCGCGCGCTGGTCGGTGCTGGGTGTCGTCGCCACCGAATTCACCGCGAATGCCCACGCCTATCTCGTCACCTTCTTCGCCGGTCCCAAAGCCTTCGCGCTTCTCGCGGTCGGATCGCTGTTCATGCGGCCGGTGACGCTGGTCCTGACCGCGCTTCCCGATGCGGAGCGTCCGCGCATGGCCCGCGCCATCGCCGCCAGCAAGTTCGCCGTCGTGACGCGCACGATTTTTCAATTCCGCGTCGCAGCGCTCGCCGTTCTCGTCGGCACCGCCGTTCTCGCCGCCGTCGTCATGCTCTGGTTTCCCGAAATCATCCTGAAGCGCGGTTATCCCATAGACAGCGTCGTCGGCGTGATCGCCGTGTGGACGGCGGTGATGGGCGTGCGCGCGCTCAGAACGCCGGAATCGGTAATGCTGCAGGCCGCGCGCGAGTTCCGACCGCTGGCCGGCGCCAGCCTGCGCTCGGCCGCAGTCTCGCTGATCGCAACTTGCGCGTTGTTGCTTGCATTCGGACCGCTGGTGTCGCTGCTGGGCGTGCTCGCCGGCGACCTCGTCATGGCCGGCGGCATATTCTCTCTCGGCAGGAAGTGGAGAGCGGCGCATGGCTGAGATCGTTGTCGCCATCCCGAGCTTCCGCAGGCCGATGAGCCTCAAGCGCCTGCTGGTCGCGCTCGAGAAACTCGAAACCGACGCCAATATCTCGGTGCTGGTCGCCGACAACGATGCCGAGCGGCACGAAGCGTTCGATCTCTGCACGGCGCTCAGGGGCGATTATCGCTGGCCGCTGGAATCGATCCTCGTTTCCGCGCGGGGCATCGCCAATGTGCGCAATGCCCTCGTCGCACGCGCGCTGGAAGATGCCGATTGCCGCTTCGTGGCGATGCTCGACGACGACGAGACGCCGGAACCCCGCTGGCTCGACGAATTGTTGCGCGTGCAGCGCGAGACCGGCGCCGATGCGCTCAACGGCACGGTGAAGCGCGTCTTCGAACGGGATCCCGGTCCCTGGGCGAAGCATTGCGACGGCGTCTCGGACATGTTCGCGCCGACCGGACCCGTCGCCATGCTCGAGACAACCGCAAATCTGCTCGTGCGCCGCGAAGCTTTCGCGCTGGTGGCGCCGCCCTGGTTCGATCCCGGATTCGCGCTCGGCGGCGGCGAGGATCTGGACTTCTTCCTGCGCCTCAAGAAGAAGGGCGCGCGCTTCGCCTGGGCCAACGGGGCGGCGGTTCGCGATCATGTTCCGCCATCGCGCGCCAATCTCAAATGGGCGCTGTCACGCGCCTACAGCGCCGGCAATTCCGACATGCGCGTGCTCTTGAAGCATGATCCCGCGCCTTTGGCCCGCGCCCAGGCCTATGCGCGTATCGCCGCCGCGCTCTTGTTGAACCCGGTGCTGTTCGCCATCCTTGCCGCCAGTCCGAATCGCCGCGTGCGGCCCTTGCGCAAGATCTATCGCGCACTCGGAAAGATCGCCGCGATCGGCGGGCGCTACCATCAAGAATATTCCGTGACCCATGGTCGATAGCGGAATAGCCCTCGCCTCTCCCCGCTCCGGACAGGACACGGCCTCCCGGGTTCTGGAAGGCGCATTCCTTCTGTTGCTGCTGCTCGTGTTCATCGGGCTCTCCCCCTTCGCCACACGCGATCCCAACGTGCTGGCAGCCGGCGAGACGCTGACCGCGGGCGAAGGCGACCTCATCCGCCAGGTCGCCTATCTCGCCGTGTTCCTCGCCATCGCCGCGAGCGCCATGCAGAAGTCCGGTTGGCGCGCCATCGACGCCGTGCCGATCTCGCTTGCGGCACTCCTGCTGTGGTGCGCCCTGACGGCGCTGTGGGCGCAAGCGCCCGGCATCACCATCCGTCGCGCCGGCCTCGAAGTCGTGGTGGTGCTGTCGGTGATGTTGAGCGTGCACGGGCTCGGCGCCGAGAGAAGCTTCCGGCTTCTGCGCAACGTGCTGGCGCTGGTGCTCGTCATCAACTGGCTGTCGATACCCTTCATCCGCAATGCCATCCATCAGGCAAACGAGATCGACCCGGGCATCGTCGGCGATTGGCGCGGGCTCTACTTCCACAAGAACATTGCGGGGGCCGTATGCGCGCTCTCTGCGATCGTATTTCTCTATCACGCGCTCAGGAACAGGAGTTGGGTGGATTGGGTGCTGCTTCTGGGCGCCCTCGGCTTCCTGGTGATGACGCGCTCGAAATCCTCGATGGGATTGCTGCCGCTCGCGCTCGGCATGGGCGCGATCTACAGACTTGCCATGCGCAACGCGCGCGATCGTGCGATCGCGGGCGTGGCGCTGCTGCTGATCGTGCTCCTGGGCGCGGTTGCGATGCTCGCCAATGCGCAAGCGATCATGCGCGTGCTT
>DATIZS010000307.1:0-3107 GCA_035516955.1 Rhizomicrobium sp. | reverse complement strand
CGATGGTTCCGAAATTGCTGATCGAACCGTCGACCGTGCCGAGCACGACAAGCCCGCGCGATCCGGCGCCCGCCGCGACGATCGAACCGCCGAGGCCTGTCCGGTTGACGCTGAGATCGCCCACGATGTTGCCGTCGATCTCCACGCCCGTCACGTCGGTCGCGGTTCCGGCGGTCTTGGTGGAGGAGGTGACGCCCACCGCGCCGTCGATCAGCAGCGGCCCTTCGAGCGTGACGCCCGTGAGCATGTGAACGCCATAGGAATCGTCGCCCACCACCGTCACCGTTCCCAGATCGATGCCGGTGACGGCGCTGGTCACACCGCTGGACGGGACTTGCGTGGCATCGATGGTGCCGGCGGCGAGCGTGGTCGGCAGATCGAGCAGCACGCCCGTCTTGGTCGTGCCCGCGCCGGAGAGATCGATGGTGCCCAGCGTTCCGTAGAAATCCGCGACCGTCGTCGTATCCGTCGAGCTTTGACCGGCATTGATCTCGACGCCCACGCCATAGGGCGTGTCCTTGTTGGAGATCGTGCCTTCGTTGGTGACGTTGTTGTCCGAATCGATCTTCAGCGCCGTGGTCGCCACCGTCGCGTTCGAACTGGAGATCTGGACGCCGGCCGGCGTGGATTTGCCGCTCGCCACCGTCTCGATGAAGATGTCGTCGGGCGAGCCGTTGTTGACCGTGCTCGTGGTCACGGCGCTGGTGATGACCGTCGTGATGTCGCAATAGGCCGTGATTGTCGTGGTGTCGCAATTCGATGCCGCAAGCGCCGGCCCCGAAAACAACGCAATGGCGGCGGCCGCCAGCAATAACGCACGCTTCTTCAAGGCGAACCTCTCATCGTATCCGGGCAATGACGGTGAGGGTGGGACGCGCGTCCCCCTCGCCCTGGCCTCAAGACCCCCAAACCCCGGGGTGCCCCGAGGGCCGCGCACCATAGCCAATTTGGCGCCGGCGAAGCTAGCCGTAACAACAGGGTGCGGCTCAAGTTTTCGTTTTTTAATCAGGCGTTAGCGGCTTGGGACAAGAATGGCCGAAAGGCCCGCCAGTCAGATACCGGACGTGAATTATCCATGAACTCCGATGGTCGCATCCGCTTTTCCAGGCTCAGCCAGAAACAGGCCCTGGCCGCGGCCGCCCGCCACGAAATGCTGTATGCGGGCCGGATGGGGGGCGCACGCGCCGTCTTCGCATTTTGCGATCTGTCGGGCCTCGATCTTTCGGGGCGCAACCTGGCGGATGCCGATTTCACCGGCGCGATCCTCGAGGAAACCAATCTGGCGGGTGCGCGGCTCGATGCCGCAAGCTTCTTCGGCGCCGATCTCAGGCGAGCCAATCTCGCGGAGGCGAGCCTGCGCCGCGCCGATATGCGCGGAGCCTGCCTGCGCGGCGCCAATCTGATCGGCGCGGACCTTTACGAATCCGATCTGCGCGAAGGATCGATCGCCGAAAAGGACGCAAGGGGAAATTTCCGCGTGCTGCAGCACGACGACCGCCCCGCCGAGCTTCCCGCCGCCATGCTGAACTCGGCCAATCTCGAACGCGCCAAGCTGACGGGCGTCATCGCCATCAATGCCGATTTCACCGACGCGGTGATGAAGGGCTGCCGGCTCGTGCGCGCCAATCTGCGCGAGGCCAAGCTCGCCGGCGCCAATCTGGAGAACGCCGATCTTTCGGGCTGCAATCTTTCGGGCGCCGACCTCAACGGCGCGATCCTCATCGGCGCGCGCATGATGAGCACGCAGCTCGACGGCGCCGATCTCCGCCACGCCCTCACCGACGCGCCCGCAGGCCGCAGCCTCGGCGAGCTCGCGCTTCCCATCGACGACATTCTCGAATCGCATTCGCGCTGGGTGGAAAGCAGCGGGCGCGAAGGACGCCCCGCCGATCTGACCGAGACCGATCTGCGTGCCGTGAAGTCGCTCGCGCATCGTTCGCTCACCGCGCTCATCGCGCCGGGCGCGATCTTCTACGGAGTCAATCTCGAAGGCGCCTCCCTCCAGGGCTCGAATTTCGCGGGCGCCGACATGCGCGGGACCAAGCTCGCCGGCGCCGATCTGCGCGGCGTCAACCTCACCGCGGCCAAGCTCAACAATGCCGATCTGCGCGACGCGAAAGTGGGGCCGCTCATGATTTCGGATGCGCGGCTTCTTCCCGCCCGTCTCGACGGCGCGGTCGCGCGCTACGCCGATTTCAGGGGCGCGGATCTGCGCCGCGCGCGCCTCACCGATGCCGATCTGGCCTATGCCAATCTTACCGATTGCAATCTGAAGGATTGCGATCTCGGTTCCGCCGTGCTCACGGGCGCGAAATTCTCGAAGACGCTGTCGGAGACGCTGCAGAGCTCCGCCAATATTGCCTAAAGCGCAATCCGAAAAGTGCGAAGCGGTTTTCGGACAAATTGCGCGATAATTCAAAAGCGCAGTCCGAAAAGTGCGAAGCGGTTTTCGGACAAATTGCGCGATAATTCAAAAGCGCAATCCGAAAAGTGCGAAGCGGTTTTCGGATAAATTGCGCGATCATTCAAAAAACCTAGGCCATGAGCGCGATTCAAAGAAGCGCGATCATGCACTAGGACGTGGCGGCCGCCTTGGCGGGCGCGGCAATCGGCGTGCGCGAGCGGATGAACTGGCCGAGCCGCGCCAGCGATACGCGCGCTTCCGGCACATAGGACGACGCCTGAAAGACGTGCTGCATGCCGTCATAGATCTCCACGCTCACCGGCACATTGGCTTCGGCGGCGCGGTCGCCGATGCGGCTGGCGTCGTCGCGCAGAATTTCCGCGGCGCCCGCATGCACCATGATCGGGGGAAAATCGCGGAAGCTCGCGAAGATCGGCGAGGCGTAGGGATCGGTCGGGCTCTGCTTCTTCAGGTAGTGACGCGCGCTGACGAAAAGCAGCTCCCACGACAGCGCCGCATCGCTCTTGGCGTTCTGCAGGATCGACCAGCCCGAAAGCGACAGATCGGCCCAGGGCGACATCGCGACGATTCCCGCCGGCATCGGCAGGCCCGCATTGCGGATCGCGAGCGCGCACGCGAACGCCAATCCGCCGCCCGCCTGGTCGCCCGCCAGCACCATCGAGCGCGCCGCGATCCCGCTCTG
>DATIZS010000306.1:0-4282 GCA_035516955.1 Rhizomicrobium sp. | reverse complement strand
ACGCTAGCCCCCTTCGTATTACCGCGGCTGCTGGCACGAAGTTAGCCGGAGCTTCTTCTGCGGGTACCGTCATTATCGTCCCCGCCGAAAGAGTTTTACAACCCTAGGGCCTTCATCACTCACGCGGCATGGCTGGATCAGAGTTTCCTCCATTGTCCAAGATTCCCCACTGCTGCCTCCCGTAGGAGTCTGGGCCGTGTCTCAGTCCCAGTGTGGCTGGTCGTTCTCTCAAACCAGCTATGGATCGTTGCCTTGGTAGGCCGTTACCCCACCAACAAGCTAATCCAACGCGGGCCAATCCCTCGGCGATAAATCTTTGCCGTTGCCGGATCATACGGTATTAGCTCAAGTTTCCCTGAGTTGTCCCGTACCGAAGGGCATGTTCCCACGCGTTACGCACCCGTCCGCCGCTCCCATTGCTGAGCGCTCGACTTGCATGTGTTAAGCCTGCCGCCAGCGTTCGTTCTGAGCCAGGATCAAACTCTCAAGTTATGATCCTGAGCTGGTCGCGAAACGCTCACGTTGTTCGCAAAATTTGACATGACGGAGTTTGGAAACTTCGAGGATTTCTCCTCGAAGGTACAAACAACATGTCACTTCTTGCTTGAGAAACGCGAGCGTTCGGAAAGCTCGATTCATTAACCCATGGGTATGACCCCACGGGCATGGCGTACGAGCCGCCGCCCACGTTCCCCTTCCTCGAATCACAATGTCAAAGAGCCGCCAAAGGCGCGAAATTTCATTCTGCCAGAGACGAAACACCGCCCGCAAGGCTGGCCCGGCGGGCGGCGTGGGCGGGGTATATAGGCGCGGGATTCCGGCCTGTCAAACGGTAAACGTGCCGAAATCGCTGATTTTTTCGGCCCCCTGTGGATTGGCCGCACCCCGGCGGGACCGCCAAATTCCGCGGCCGGGCTTACACTATATATAGAGCGAAAATCGGCCGTTCCAACTAAGGCCCGGCAGGGGCGGGAAGACCGGCCGAACCGGCCTTCCCGCCCGGCATTCTCAGATGCTCATATCCTCGAGCTGGCCGAGGCTGAGGCTCGAGCGCAGCACGCGATGCGCCGGATCGTAGCGCATGTCGATCGCATCGACCCAAACCCAGCGATTGTCGCGCAGCCGGATGCCGACGCGCGTGGGCTCGCCGATGAAGTTGGTGCGCACCGAGCGCACTTCGCCGGCATAGTCGCCCGACGGCACTTCGACCGCGATGTTGTCGATACGATCGGCCGCATCGGACATCTGCGACAGCGCCATCGTGTGCGCATAGCCGTCGTAATCCGTGTACGGATGATCATAGTTCCAGTCCTGCGCGGACGCAGGGCTTGCGGCCGCGCCGCAAAGCGCCAGGACCGCGATGCCCCCCAAGAGCAGTTTGCTGGTCATGATACGTCTCCTTGTTTCGACGGCGCGATTTCCGCGCCGCCCGAAAAGAAAACGAACATGCCGCGCCCGGGTTCAGGCGCCGCGACACCTTCGACGTTTGGCGCAGATATTCCGTTTACGGAACGCCGGCGCCCAAAATGTTGGTTGGGGGATCGGTGGCCCCGCGCGCAAGCGCAAAGCGGCGGAACCCGCATACGGGCTTCCGCCGCCTTTGCGCCGTTGCGCCTTACATCGCCGACGGTGTGGACGACGATTCGATGGGCAGCTTGTCGATTTCGGACTTGGTGAGCGTGGTGGTGAGCAGATTGCCGCTTTCTTCATAGCGCAGCTTGCTCGCCTTGATGCGCACGACTTTGCCATTGTCGGTGGCGCCCGAAAGCGTCACGTCGACTTCGGAGGTCTTGCCGCTTGTCGATGTTTTCACGCTCTTCACCGTTCCCACCTGGGCACCCGAGGAATCTTCCACGGACGCGGAGATGATCTTCGATTTGGCGTCGCTCAAGGTCGAGAGCGGCACGGTCGAGGCCTTGGCGGGCTTCATCGAAGGCGAAGTGTCGGAAGGCATGGTGCCGGGCGTGGCGGTGTTCCCGGCCGTCCCGGCCATGCCGGGCTGTTGCGCCGGGCTTGCATTTCCGGCCGCAAATGCCGGCGCGGCAAGGCCAATCGCCGCGAGCATCGTTGCGCCGAGCATTATGCGTTTGCAAATCATGGTGCGTTCTCCTTGCTTACGATTCCGCTCCGGAGGGATGGATCGTCTCTTCGGGCGCTGAGACAACGATTGCGGCTTAATGCCGGTTCCGTTGCGCGCTCTTTCGTGAACGCGCGCCATGCGTCACGCGGACGGCGGCAGCGATCATCTTATGAGTATCTGCCACAGAAATGCCCAGATCCGTGAACTCGCGCTCGGCCGCGGCATCGCATAAACGTTCGAGCGAAAGAAGTGCCGCGGAAAGTTCCGCATCGCTGCGATGCTTGGCGCCCGGAATGCGCTTCAACGCCTGCAACTGCTCGAGACGCGCCGAGGCACGCGCGACACGAACGCGCGCGTCGCTCACCGCGAGATGACGCAAGCTGCGGCGGAAGACGCGCCAGCGCGCGTGGAAACGTATCACGACGCGTGCGATGTCTTCGGCGCGCCCGCCCGCGGCGATCGTCTTGGCGACGGCTGTGCCTTCATCGCGCCACCAGCGGTCATAGACGGCGAGGAAAATATCGGTCTTGTCCTCGAAGTGACGATAGAAGGTCTGCGGCGCGAAACCGGCCGCGCGCGCGATGCGGTTGGTATCGGTGCCGTCGAAGCCCAGAAAATTGAAGGCCGTTTCGGCGGCATCGAGCAGGCGCTTGCGCGTTTCGTCCGGCTTGCGGGATTGCGGCTTGCGGCGTTTCGCCCTCATGTGATATGAATATCACTAACGGGCGTGGAACGCCACGGACGAATGCGATGACGGTCACGAATTTTCGAGAGGCCTGCGGCGCGCAAGCGCCTCTCACATGGATCGATGCGGCGGGCGCGAGGCTCGCGGTGATGCGTCGGGGGCGCGGTTTTCCCGTCGTCTGCCTTCATGCCATCGGCCATGGCGCGCGCGATTTCGAGATGCTCGCCAATCTCGCGGGAAATGAATATGAGATCGTCGCCATCGATTGGCCGGGCCAGGGATCATCGCCGCCGGACGGCACGCCGCCAGGCGCCGCCCATTACGCCGATATCGTGATCGCTGCACTCGACGCCCTGAAAATCGAGCGCGCCATCCTCATCGGCAATTCGATCGGCGGGGCGGCATCGATCATTGCCGCGGCGGCAAAACCGGAACGTGTTGCTGCGCTCGTTCTCTGCGACTCGGGCGGGCTCGTAAAACTCAACGGTTTCGCGAAATTCTTCATCGGGCGCATGGTCGCGTTTTTCCGGGCCGGCGAACAGGGGAAGCAATGGTTTCCCCGCGTCTATCGTTTCTATTACCGGCGTATCGTCTTGCCGCGTCGTGCCGCGCGCGCCCAGCGCGAACGCATCGTCGCGGCGGGAATGGAAATGGCGCCGCTTTTGCGGCAGGCGTGGGAAAGTTTCGCCGCACCCGAGGCCGACATCCGCCGTCTCGTTCCCACGATCACATGCCCGGTCTGGATCGCATGGGCGCGCGGCGACCGCGTGATCCCCTGGATGCTTTGCCGCGCGGCGGCGCGCAGATTCCCGAACCGCAGGGTCACGTTTTTCCGCGGCGGCCATTCCGCCTTTCTGGAAAATCCGGAGCGCTTCGCCAAAGGCTTCCGCGCCTTCGCAAAGAAGGCGCTGAAATAATCAGCCGGCGGCGGCGATATATTCGCGAAGGTTCTCGGCCTCGCGCACCGTTTCGGCGATGCGCGTCTTGACCACGTCGCCGATGGAGACGATGCCGACAAGCCGCTCGTTCTCCACCACGGGCACATGGCGGAAACGCCGGCGCGTCATCAGCTCCATCAGCTCCTCGATGGTGTCGCTCTCGACGCAGGTCGTTACCGCGCGCGTCATGCGCCGCGACACGGTTTCGGCGAGCGCATTCACGCTCGCATCGGCGACGGCGCGCACGATGTCGCGCTCCGACAGGATGCCCGCGATCGAGCCGTCGGCGTCGCGCACGATCGCGGCGCCGATGCGCTTGCGCGCAAGCAGGCGGGCGGCCTCCGAAAGCGTTGCGTCCGCCGCGATGGTGACAACCTCGCGGCCTTTCTCGCGCAGGATGTGTTTGACTTGCATGCGTCGCCTCCGTCCGGACCTTTCGGCCTCATCTGTGGCGCCCGCGCCGCCTGTCGTCTCTGTGGTGAGACCCGGTCTTTCGCCGCGGGACGCAGAGGATGCTGCGCCAGGGGATGGGGCGTTGCAAGTGGTGCCGGAGCCATTTGAAAATATTAGTAAAAGATC
>DATIZS010000305.1:0-2236 GCA_035516955.1 Rhizomicrobium sp. | reverse complement strand
TACCCATTACTTCGTGCTGGGATTCTTCCTCAAGGCGGTGGTCGCCAACAATCTGGCGCAAGCGATTGATCCCTATTGGCTGGCCGACGCGGCCGGCTTGTCGGCAGCAGATCGCTGGATCGTCGCTTTTCTCTATTATTGCCAGATCTACAGCGATTTCGCCGGCTACAGCCTGATGGCGCTCGGCATGGCCCGTTTGCTCGGCTATCGCTTGCCCGCCAATTTCCGCGCGCCCATGCTCGCGGGCACGATGCAGGAATTCTGGCGCCGCTGGCATATCACCCTGTCGCGCTGGCTGCGCGACTACCTTTACATCTCGATGGGCGGCAATCGCTTGGGAAAGCCGCGCGCCCTTCTCAACATCCTGGTGACGATGCTGCTGGGCGGTCTGTGGCATGGCGCGGGCTGGAGCTTCGTCGCCTGGGGCGCGATGCAAGGCATCGGACTTGCCGCGGAACGCGTCTTAGGGTTGAACCACAAGCCGGACGGGCTGTGGCGCCGGCTGCCATGGTGGCTCGCGACCCAACTCTGGGTGACCCTCGCCTGGGTGTTCTTTCGCGCGCCCGATATCAGTGCTGCCCTGCATTTCACCGGAGCCATGCTGCGCTTCGACCATGCCAGCGCCTTCGCGGTGCGAAGCGGCTTGTTCTTTCCGTTGCTGATTGCCAGCGGCGCGGTGCTCCATCATGTGAGCCCGCTCTGCATCGCGCGCCTGCCGCGTCGGCGCCTGGGGCTCTTGCTCGGTGCGGCGACCGGCATTCTGCTGATGCTCGATCTCGTGGTCTATTCGCCCAATAAAGTGTTCATCTATTTCAAATTCTGAGCTTGCTCATGGTTTCCTTCGAAAAAAGTTTTTGGCGGTCGTTTCTGGCAATCGCGGCGATTCTCGTCCTCCCCTTGATCCTGTGGAGCCGCGTCATGGCGGGCCATGTTCCGTCAAAGCCGCCATTGCCCATCCCCGGTCGGCGTTTCGTCGCTGAGTATGGCGGTCAAGGCGCCTATATCGCCCATTTGGTTTACTGGTGGAATCTCTTCGGCATCGGCGACCGTCTCCGCCATGCCGATCTCGTGTTGCTCGGCTCCTCGCATACGCAATTCGGCCTGTCGGCACAGCAGTTGAGCGACGATCTCTCGCGCAAGCTTGGGCGGCCCGTGAATGTCTTCAACGCCGGGCTTGGCTGCGACACGCCCATAGGCTTCGATGCTTCTCTGATCGAACGCCTCGGCATCCGCGACCGGTTGGTGGTCGCCGATAGCTTCGCCTATGAGCCCGATCCTTATACCTACGCCTGCTTTGCCGAGTTCTCGGGCATCGCTGATCGCGTGCAAGCCGGCTTCAAGACCATCGCCGTCTGGTCGCGCTTTGCCTGGGATTGGGCGCTCGACGGGGCTCTTCCGCGTATCGATTTGCGCGACGGACGAATCGTCGCGAGCCGCTATATCGACGAAGCGGTGACGATCCTCGATTGGAAGAACGGCGACGTGGCGGAGCTGTTCAATCCCACTGCGGGAGAGGAGTTCCCCCAAGACCTGTCCCGTCAGCCGGAGGAAGTCTCCCGAGGCTTGCCCTGGCGGCTCCAATCAGGAAGCATTCCGCTGCCGCCTTCCTTCAACGGGGCGGAGCAGCGCGGCGTCCGCCCGATCTTCACGCTGATCCCCTATGTGCTCTCGCTCGGCTTCAACGAAGACCGCTTTCAACGCGTCGAAAATCTGCTGGCATCGCGCAGCACGGCGTCACGCGCGCCCTTCGTCGCCATCGCGCCCGAAGGTCTGTCGAGCTTCGATAGCCAGCATCTGACGGGTGACGCGCGTGCCAAGGCGACCGTTCGGCTGGAGCCTGCGATCGAGGCGCAGCTGGGCACATCTTTTTCGCAGCGCTGACGCCGCCAATTCGTCTACCCACCGTGGCGGGAGCGCGGCGTCAGGGATGCGGTGTCGCTGCGGCGTCCGTGTCGCTGTTTTTCCCGGCGCTCGAGGCGTCGGGCGCGGCTTCCACCGGAGACGAAGACGGCGCGGCGGCGGATTCGCGCGGCTCGCTCGCACTCCCCGCCACCGTGGCGGGCGTTGCAGCCCAATTCGGCGACGCGGGTGCTGGGCCAGGCGCGCTGACGATCGGCACGTCTGGACGAGAAGCGCTTGCCGGGGCCGAAAGCGGCGCGGAGGTGAAGCTTACGGACGTTTCGACCGGCGTCGCAGCCGGCCGCATTGCCGCCGGCGATGATGACGGTGCGGCAGC
>DATIZS010000304.1:0-4235 GCA_035516955.1 Rhizomicrobium sp. | reverse complement strand
CGATCTATCTGCGCCGCGCCGGCAATGCGCTCGAACTCTTCGCGACCGAGGGCCTCAACCGCGCCGCCGTCCACCGCACGCGGCTGAAGGCGGGCGAGGGGCTTGTCGGCCTCGTCGCCGAAACCGCCGATCCGGTCAATCTCTCCGACGCGTTCACCCATCCGCGCTTCGCCTATCGCCCGGAGACGGGCGAGGACCCGTACCGCTCCTTCCTCGGCGTGCCCATCGTGCGCGGCGGGCAAGTTTACGGCGTCCTCACGGTGCAGAACCGCGCCGCGCGCCAATATGACGAAGAGGAAGTCGAGGCGCTGCAGACCGTCTCCATGGTGCTGGCCGAAGTCGTGGCGCATGGCGCGCTTTTCGATATCGCCGAACTTGACGAACCCGAGCTTCGCTCCGACCGCCCGCGCACCTTTCGCGGCGACGGGCTGAGCGAAGGCGTGGCGGTGGGACGCGTCGTGCTGCACGAGCCGCGCGTGCGCGTCGACCGGCTCATCGCCGACGATCCGCAGGCCGAACTCAAGCGCCTCGAAGATGCGCTCGACGAGTTGCGCATCTCGGTCGATGCGATGCTCGATTCCAGCGAACTCGATCTGACCGGCGAAAGCCGCGAGGTGATCGAGGCCTTCCGCCTTTTCGCGCAGGACCAGGGCTGGCAGCAGCGCCTGCGCGACGCCGTCCACACCGGCCTCACCGCCGAGGCCGCCGTCGAGCGCGTGCAGGACGAGCTCCGTTTGCGCGTGACGCGCATGGGCGATCCGTTTCTGCGCGACCGGCTGCACGATCTCGAAGATCTCGCGCGCCGCCTGCAGCGCCATCTGCAGGGCGATACGGGCACCGGGGAATTGCCGCCCGGAACCATCCTGATCGCCCGCGCCATGGGGCCGGCCGAACTGCTCGATTACGGCCGCGACCGGCTGACCGGGCTCGTGCTGGAAGATGCCGGCACGACGAGCCATGTGGCGATCGTGGGCCGCGCGCTGGGCGTGCCGCTGGTCGGCAATGTCGAGGGCATCGCCGACATGGCGCGCGCCGGCGACGGCATCGTCATCGACGGCGAAAGCGGCGAGGTGCATCTGCGCCCGCCGCCCGAGATCGTCACCGCCTTCCGCGCGCGTCAGACGGTGCGCGCCCAGCGCGTCGCCGAGATCGCCAAGGTGCGCGATCTGCCCGCGGTGACGAGGGACGGCGTGCAGGTCAAGCTGATGATGAATGCGGGGCTTCTCATCGACATGCCCCATCTGAAGGAGACCGGTGCCGACGGCGTGGGCCTCTTCCGCACCGAACTGCAATTCATGATCGGCGAGACGATGCCGCGTCTTGCGGACCAGATCGAATTCTACCGCCAGATTATCGAAGCGGCGGGCGACAAACCCGTGACGTTCCGCACGCTCGATCTCGGCGGCGACAAGGTCCTGCCTTACGGACGCCAGGAGCGCGAGGCGAATCCTGCGCTCGGCTGGCGCGCCATCCGCATCGCGCTCGATCGCCCGGCGCTGCTGCGCTATCAGGTGCGCGCGCTGCTCGCGGCGTCGGCGGGGAAGGTGCTCCGCATTCTTCTGCCGATGGTGAGCCATGTCGCCGAATTTAATGCGGCGCGGGCGCTGGTGGACCGCGAGCTCGAACGCGGCCGCCTGCTCGGCCTGCCGTTGCCACGGCAAACATTGGTGGGCGCGATGCTGGAAGTGCCGGCGCTGATGTTCATGCTGCCGCAGATCCTGCGCAGCGCCGATTTCGTTTCGGTCGGCTCCAACGATCTTCTGCAGTTCATGTTTGCGGTGGATCGCACCAATCCGCGCGTGGCCAAGCGCTACGATGCGCTCAATCCGGCATCCCTCACGCTGATCCGCCAGATCGTGCACAGCGCGGGCGAAGCGGGCGGCGACGTTTCGCTCTGCGGCGAGATGGCGGGCCGTCCGCTCGAGGCCATGGCGCTGATCGGGGTCGGCCTTCGCACGCTTTCCATGCAGCCCGCCAATATCGGCCCGGTGAAGATGATGGTGCGCAGCATGGACAGCCGCGAAGTGTCCGAATTTGTCGACAAGCTTTGCGGCCGCACCGACCATTCCTTGCGCACGCGCCTTGCCGCCTTCGCCGCCGAGCGCGGGATCGTGCTCAAGTAGCGCTTGCCCCGCATCCGGCACGGGTCCAGACTTGCGCGTCACAATCTGGGGGAGAACTCCCTTGCGCCTATCCCTGACGATCATCGCCGCAGCCCTGTTCCTTGCCGGGCCCGCCTTCGCCGCCGATACCGGCCAGCAGAGCGACCAGGCCAAACCCGACCCCAACGAGATCATCTGCCGGGCGGGCGAGCCCACGACGGGATCGCTGTTGCCGGGTCCGCGCGTGTGTCACACCCGCAAGGAATGGGACGACATGCAGCGCCAGACGCAGGACGGCGTATCCCAGATGCAGGTCAAGAGCATGGACAGCAACCTGCACAACACCCCGGGAAGCTGACCGCGGCGTCATTCGCTTCAAATTTCCGCCAAAATCGCCCGTTTGCGCGATTGATCGCGCGATCGATGCTGGTTATTGCTCGCGCAAGACGGTAACATTGGTTCGGCCTTTTGCTGGATCGGGCGGGCCGGACGCGATAGTTCTAGAGTCATGACGAAAGTCACGCATTTGACGCTCGACGAAGAGGGCGGCCTGAACCGCCGCCGTATCCATTTGCGCGAAATTTCGGGCGACGCCGACGCCCCCCTGGAGACTGTGGGCCAGGATCTGAGGGCGGCGCGGCTCAGGCGCGGCGACGATCTGGCGAGCGTCTCGCGCGCCCTGAAAATCCGCAAGGACCATCTGGAAGCGCTGGAGGAAGACCGGCTCGATGCGCTGCCCGGGCGCACTTATGCCGTGGGCTTCGTGCGCACCTATGCCGATTATCTGGGGCTCGATGCGCTCCAATATGTCGAACGTTTCAAGGCGGAGATCGCCGGCCGCGAAGCCGGACCCTCGCCCGTCGGCGGACTGCCCACCCAGGAAGAGGAGCGCAAGCTTCCCCATGGCTGGGTGATCATCGCCGTCATCATCGTGGGGCTCGTGCTCTTCGGCATTTACCATCTGGCGGTTTCGGCCGACCGGATGTTGCGCGAGCCCGTGGCGCCCGTGCCCGCCGCCATCGCGCCCAAGCCGAAACAGACCGTCGAATTCCAGAAGCCGGCGCCCGCCGCGCACAAGCCCGCCGCCGCGACGGCGGAAGTCGCGGGCAAATCCGCGCCGCTTGCGGCCCCGCCCAAGCCGGCCGCGCAGCCGGCGCAAGCTTCGCCTGCGCCGCAATCCGCGCAACCCTCTCAGCAGCCGCCCGCCAATGCCGATACGCAGACCGCGGCCAATGCGGCGGCGGCGACCGCGCCCGCAACGCCGCAACATGCGCCGCAGATCTTCGGCCAGGAGAATTCCAATTCGCGCGTGATCCTGCACGTGCTTCAGGTGACGCGCGTTCTGGTGCAGGGGCCGGACGGCAAGCTCTATATCAACCGCACCCTGCATCCCGGCGACAGCTACCGCGTTCCCGATTTCGTGGGGCTCACGCTGACGACGCCTGACGGCGGCGCCGTCGAGATCGAGCTCGACGGCCAGATGATGGGAACGGCGGGCAAGCCTTCCGAGATCGTCGAGGCGCTGTCGCTCGATCCGCAATCGATCGTGGATCGGTCGCACTGATCCGGAGTCTCGATGAGTATTCGTCCCTATCGCGATATCGCGCGGCGCAAGTCGCGGAAGATCCGCGTCGGCGCGGTCGAAGTGGGCGGCGATGCGCCCATCACCGTGCAGAGCATGACCAACACGGTGACGGGCGATGCGAAAGCGACCATCGCGCAGGTGCGCGCGCTGGAAGAGGCGGGCGCCGATATCGTGCGCGTGTCGTGCCCGGATGAAGATGCGACCGCCGCGTTGAGGCAGATCGTGAAAGCTTCGAAGGTTCCAATCGTCGCGGATATTCACTTCCACTACAAACGCGCCATCGAAGCGGCGCAAGCGGGTGCGGCCTGCCTGCGCATCAATCCCGGCAATATCGGCTCGGCACAGCGCGTGAAAGAAGTCGTGCAGGCCGCGAAGGATCACGGCGTTTCCATGCGCATCGGCGTCAATGCCGGATCGCTGGAACAGGAATTGCTGGAGAAATACGGCGAGCCCTGCCCCGATGCCATGGTCGAAAGCGCGATGCGCCACGCCAAAATTCTGGAAGATAACGACTTCACCAACTTCAAGATCAGCGTCAAGGCCTCGGA
>DATIZS010000303.1:0-3239 GCA_035516955.1 Rhizomicrobium sp. | reverse complement strand
GTCGGCGGCGAGGCGCGGCCGGGCATCGTGCATCGCCTCGACAAAGATACGAGCGGGCTTCTGGTGGCGGCGAAGAACGAACGCGCCATGACGAGCCTCGCCAAACAATTCGCAAAACATGCCATCGAGCGCGCCTATCACGCCGTGGTGTGGGGGGCACCGCGCGCCGGCGAAGGCGTCATCGAAACAGGGATCGGCCGCAACCCCTTCGACCGCAAGCGCATGGGCGTCTTGAGGAGCGGCGGCAAGCAGGCCAAGACGCGCTATCGCGTCGTCGAGCGCTTCGGCGCCAAAGAAAATCAACGCCCCTTCGCGAGCCTCGTCGAGTGCCGGCTCGAAACGGGCCGCACGCACCAGATCCGCGTGCATCTGGCGCATATCGGCCATCCGCTGCTCGGCGATCCCACTTATGGCGGCGCGCGAAGGCCGCCGCGCGCGAAAACGCCGGCCGAGGAAAAGGCCTACTCCGCGGCGGAGAATTTCCCGCGCCAGGCGCTTCATGCGTATTTGTTAGGCTTCCAGCATCCTTCCACGCACAAAACCATGCGCTTCGAGGCGCCATGGCCGGCCGATTTCGCGAGCCTGGTGAAAAGCCTGCGCGGGCTCGGCGCCTGAATTTACCAAACCCGGCTTGTGATTGCGCCGGATTACAATTGCGACACTCCCCTTGCAGAAATCCCGATCGCACCTAGGTTTCACCCGTTTTCCGCCTTATTCCACCTTGAGACTTATCCAACACCGGGTTCATGCGTTGTAGAATAGGCGCGAAGGGGAGCGCCCGATCGAGGGGTGAACGATTATGAGCAGCCGTGGACTTCCAATCTTGTCGGGCGAAAGCGGGCTTTCCCGTTATCTCTCCGAAATCCGCAAATTCCCGCTTCTGCAGCCGGAAGAGGAATACATGCTCGCCAAGGCCTGGCGCGAGCATGAAGATTCCGACGCGGCGAAGAAACTCATCACCTCGCATCTCAGGCTCGTCGCCAAGATCGCCATGGGCTATCGCGGCTATGGCCTGCCGATCTCCGAGATCGTGGCGGAAGGCAATGTGGGGCTGATGCAGGCGGTCAAGCGCTTCGAGCCGGACCGCGGTTTCCGGCTTGCGACCTATGCCATGTGGTGGATCCGCGCGGCGATCCAGGAATACATCCTGCGCTCGTGGAGCCTCGTGAAGATCGGCACGACGGCGGCGCAGAAGAAGCTGTTCTTCAATCTGCGCAAGGCCAAGACCAGCATCAACGCGCTCGAGGAAGGCGATCTGACGCCCGAGCATGTGGCCGAACTCACCGACAAGCTGGGCGTGAGCGAGCAGGATCTGGTGAGCATGAACCGGCGCCTCTCCGCGCCCGATTCCTCGCTGAATGCGCCGGTGAAATCCGAAGGCGAATCGGAATGGCAGGATTGGCTGGCCGACGAAACGCTCGACCAGGAAACGCGCATGGCCGAAAGCGAGGAGCTCAGCGAGCGCAAGGAGCTTCTGGCCTCGGCGCTGGGCGAGCTCACCGAGCGCGAGCGCGAGATCATCAAGGCGCGCCGCCTGCGCGACGATCCGGCGACGCTCGAAGAGCTTTCGCAGAAATTCGGCGTCAGCCGCGAGCGCGTGCGCCAGATCGAAGTGCGCGCCTTCGACAAGCTGCAGCACCAGATGAAGCGCGCGCTCGCCGACAAGCGCAGCCATATCGGCGAAGCGGCGGCGATCGAGTAACTCTGGAAAAGCACGGCCGCTATGCGCAAACGCGCGTTCTGCGGCCCCGGTTTTCCGATTTAATTCGCCCCGCACGTTCGGAGGCGGCGATGAAACTCGATCTCTGGCAGGTCGATGCGTTTGCGGCAAAGCCGCTGGAAGGAAATCCGGCGGCGCTGGTGCCGCTTAACGCGTGGCTGCCCGACGATCTGATGCAGAAGATCGCCAACGAGAACAATCTCGCCGAAACCGCCTTTTTCCTGCGCACGCGGCCCACGCATTTCGATCTGCGCTGGTTCACGCCGGAATCCGAAGTCGATCTCTGCGGACATGCGACGCTGGCCAGCGCATGGCTGGTGTTCGCCGAACTCGCGCCGGAATTGAAAAGTGTTTCCTTCGAGACGCGCTCGGGCACGCTGAAAGTCGATCGCGGAAGCGATGGACGTCACATAATGTCGATGCCTTCGGAAATGCCTCTTGCGCGCGACGATGTGGACAGGCTCGGCAGGGAAATCGCGCAGGCGCTTGGGACCTCGGCGCCCGCCGAGGTTCTATCATCGCGCTATGTCGTGGCGGTGTGGAACGATGCGCGCGATGTGCGCGCCATCCGCGATTGCGGGGATATCGCGCGCGTGCTGCGAAAAACCGGAATTTGGGGCCTCGTCGTCACCGCGCCCGGCGATGACGGTTACGATTTCGTTTCGCGCTTCTTCGCGCCCGACAAGGGCGTGCCCGAAGATCCCGTGACCGGTTCCGCGCATTGCGCGCTCACGCCCTATTGGGCCAAGCGCCTCGGCAAGAAAACGCTGAAAGCGCGGCAGGTTTCCCCACGCGGCGGCGATCTCGTCTGCACCGATGACGGCGGGCGCGCGATTCTCTCCGGTCCTTGCGCACTCTATATGAAAGGTGAAATTCACGTTTGATTCGCCTGCATCATTCGGCCGCGATTGACGCGCGCGGCACGAAGCCCTATATCACTCGCGGGCCACGCCGCCCCAACGCGGCGCTTCATTCTGGAAGGAATGATCGATGACCGGTTTGAAACCGGCCGTGCGCCCCGCACGGCCTTTTTTTTCGTCCGGACCTTGCGCCAAGCGGCCGGGTTGGACGCCTGAAGCTCTCAACGGCGCGCTGCTGGGGCGCTCGCACCGCGCCAAGCCCGGCAAAGCCAAGCTGAAGGAAGCCATCGACCGCACAAAAAAGGTGCTGGGAATTCCCGCCGATTATCGCGTGGGGATCGTGCCGGCCTCCGATACGGGCGCCGTCGAAATGGCGATGTGGTCGATGCTGGGGCCAAAGCCCGTCGATTGTCTCGCCTGGGAAAGTTTCGGCGAGGATTGGGTGACGGATGCCGTCAAGCAATTGAAGCTGAAAGATGCGCGCGTTTTGAAGGCGGGTTACGGCGCGCTTCCCGATCTGAAACAGGCCGATCCCAAACACGACGTCGTGTTCTTGTGGAACGGCACGACCTCCGGCGTGCGCGTGCCAAACGGCGACTGGATCAGCGACTCGCGCGAAGGCATCACGATTTGCGACGCCACCTCGGCGGCGTTCGCCA
>DATIZS010000302.1:0-3822 GCA_035516955.1 Rhizomicrobium sp. | reverse complement strand
TCACTTGCCACGCCTGAAGTGCACGTTTCGCGAATTCATTGACATATTGCTCCGCCACGGCTTCGTTGAGCAGCGCGTGGCCAAAGGCAGCCATCGCCGGTATCGCGGCGTGATCGATGGGCAGGTCCGTTTCGTGACGGTCGCCCCGCACAATATCAATGACGACATAAAACCCGGCACGCTCAAGGCGATGATCCGGCAGTCAGGTTTGCCCGAATCCCTGTTCCGCAAATAGCCTGCTTGACCCGGCCTTCGCCTTCCGTATATTGCCCCGCTTCCGCGTGGCCTCGGGCCCCGGCGGATGCCAGTAATTTCAAGGACTTGAGCCCATGTTCGCGGTCATCCGCACCGGCGGAAAACAATATAAGGTCGCCAAGGACGACGTGATCGCGGTCGAGAAGCTCGACGGCGAGGCGGGCGCCAAGGTCTCCTTCGACGTGCTCATGCTGGATGCCACCATCGGCTCGCCGCTCGTCAAGGGCGCGAAGGTCACGGGCGAGATCGTCAAAACGGCCAAGGGCGAGAAGGTGATCGCCTTCAAGAAGAAGCGGCGCAAGAACACCCACAGGAAGCGCGGCCACCGCCAGACCCTGACCACCGTCAAGATCACCGACATCCACGCGAGCTGAGGAGAAGACCATGGCGCACAAGAAAGCAGGCGGCTCCTCGCGCAACGGCCGCGACTCCGCGGGCCAGCGGCTCGGCGTGAAGAAGTTCGGCGGCGAAGCCATCGAGGCCGGCAACATCATCGTTCGCCAGCGCGGCACCCAATTCCATCCCGGCCAGAACGTCGGCATGGGCCGCGATCATACGCTGTTCGCGAAGATCGACGGCATCGTCAATTTCCGCAACGGGCTCAAGCGCCGCACCTACGTATCCGTGCTCGGCAACCCGGCTACGAAGGACGCGGGCTAAATAGGCGGCTGAAGACATAGGCCGCCGGACGTATCGGCGGCCCATCAGGGCGAGGGAAGATGGTTTCCGCCATCTTCCCTTTTTTCTTCCCTCGCGACGGAGGAAGAAATGTCCTGTTCGAGATTGGAAACCGGGAGGCTGCTCTTGCGTCCGCCCGAAATCGCCGACGTGCCCAGGATCGTCATGCTGATCGGCGATTACGACGTGGCGAAGAACCTCGCGCGCGTTCCCCATCCCTATACGGTGGCGCATGCGCGCGATTATCTGGAGCGCGCCGCGCGGGGCCGCGCCGAAGGCACGCTCTTCAATTTCGCCATTGCCCGCAAATGGGACGGCGTGCTCATCGGCGGCTGCGGGCTGCATCTGGAAGACGGCACCTTCGAGATGGGCTATTGGCTGGGCAAGCCTTATTGGGGCAAGGGCTACGCGACGGAAGCCGCGAAGAAACTCGCCGATTTCGCCTTCCACAGCCTCAAGGCCGAGCGGCTGGAAGCGGGGTGGTTTCACGACAATCCGGCGTCGGGCCATGTGCTGGAAAAACTGGGGGCGCGGGGGGACGGCGCCAGGCCCCGCGATTGCCTTGCGCGCGGACACGCCGTCTATTGCCACCAGATGGTGCTGATGCGCGAGACATACGGGCGCAAAAGGAACGCGGCATGAAGTTTCTCGACACGGCCAAGGTCCATATCGCCTCCGGCAAGGGCGGCGATGGCTGCGTCGCGTTCCGCCGCGAGAAGTTCATCGAGTTCGGCGGGCCCTGGGGCGGCGATGGCGGCAAGGGCGGCGATGTCTGGGCCGAGGCGGTCGAGAATTTGAATACGCTGATCGATTACCGCTATCGCCAGCATGTGTCGGCCAAGAATGGCGGCGCCGGCATGGGAAAGCAGATGACGGGCGCGAACGGCGCCGATGCCGTGTTGAAAGTGCCGGTGGGAACGCAAGTATTCGAGGAGGACGGTGAAACGCCGATTGCCGATCTCGCGCGCGCGGGCGAGCGCGTGATGCTTCTGAATGGCGGCAATGGCGGCTTCGGCAATGCGCATTTCAAGAGCGCGACCAATCAGGCGCCGCGCCATGCCAATCCCGGACGGCCGGGCGAAGAAAAGACGATCGTATTGAAATTGAAACTGATCGCCGATGCGGGGCTGATCGGACTGCCGAATGCCGGCAAATCGACATTCCTTTCGCGCGTATCGGCGGCGAGACCCAAGATCGCCGATTATCCCTTCACGACGCTGGTGCCGCAGCTCGGCGTGGTGCGCATCGATACGACGGATTTTGTCTTGGCCGATCTGCCGGGGCTGATCGAGGGCGCGCATGAGGGCGCCGGATTGGGCGACAGATTTCTGGGCCATGCCGAACGCTGCAATGTGATCCTGCATCTGATCGATGGGACGCAAAGCGGCATCGCCGCGGCCTACAAGACCATTCGCGGCGAGCTCGAGGCCTATGGGCAGGGCCTTGCGGACAAGCCGGAGATTCTGGCGCTCAACAAGATCGATGCGATCCCGAAGGCGCAGATTTCGCGCAAACGCGCGGCGCTGGAAAAAGCCAGCGGCGAAAAAGTGTATCTCATTTCCGGCGTCAGCGGCGAAGGCGTGGACGATGTGCTGCGCGCGCTGGCGCGCGAGGTGGCGAAGCGGCGCACGCGCAGCAAGCGCGAGACGCAAAAGGCTTGGGCGCCATGAGTGACGTTTTCGCCAAAGCCAAGCGCGTTGTGGTCAAAGTCGGCTCGTCGCTGCTGATCGATTCGGACGGGCTCAATCGCGCCTGGCTGAAAACATTATGTGCCGATGTGGCGGCGCTGAAGCGCGAGGGTAAAGAGATCATCCTCGTGTCGTCCGGCGCGATTGCGCTGGGGCGGCGCGCGCTGAAATTGAAAAACGGAACGCTGCGTCTGGAAGAAAGCCAGGCGGCGGCGGCGGCGGGGCAGGTGCGATTGGCCGAGGCGTATGCCGATATTCTTTCGGGCGAAGGCATCGTTGCGGCGCAGATTCTTTTGACACTGGAAGACACCGAAGAACGCAGGCGCTATCTGAACGCGCGCGCGACGCTGAAAACGCTGCTGAACTTAAGCGCGGTTCCCGTCATCAACGAAAACGATACGGTGGCGACCAGCGAAATCCGCTTCGGCGACAATGACCGGCTCGCGGCGCGCGTCGCCTCCATGATGGAAGCGGATCGTCTGGTTCTTCTCTCCGATGTCGATGGGCTTTACAACGCCGATCCCACGCGCGATCCACACGCCGAACATATCGCGGACGTGAATGCCATCACGCCTTCCATCGAAGCCATGGCGGGGGAATCGATTTCCGGCGTGGGGCGCGGCGGCATGGCGTCGAAACTCATTGCCGCGAAGATCGCGACGGCCGCGGGCGCGGAAGTCATCATCGCCAAAGGCAGAAACGCCCATCCGCTCTCCGCCATCCGCGACGGCGCGCGCCGCACGCTGTTTCACGCGAGCACGACGCCCGCCGCCGCGCGCAAGCGCTGGATCGCGGGCGTGCTGAAACCGCAAGGCATGCTCACCGTCGATGCGGGCGCGGCGAAAGCCTTGAAGGACGGCAAGAGCCTGTTGCCCGCGGGCATCAAGGGCGTGGACGGAACGTTCGAGCGCGGCGATGCGGTTCTCATTCGCGACACGGAAGGCCGCGAACTCGCCCGCGGCCTCGCCGCCTATTCGCATGAGGAAGCGCGCGCCATCGCGGGGCGGCGCACAATCGAAATCGAGGCCATTCTGGGCTATTCTGGGCGCAGCGAAATGATCCATCGCGACGATCTGGCGATGACGGGCGAAGACCGATGAATGTGAGAGAAACCACGCTCGAAGCCCAAATGAACGCGCTCGGCGCTGGCGCGCGCGAGGCGGCCGGCGTGCTGCGCGAAGCTTCGCCCGAAACGAAGGCG
>DATIZS010000301.1:0-3229 GCA_035516955.1 Rhizomicrobium sp. | reverse complement strand
TCGAGGCGGGCGATGTCATCGTCTCGGTGGGCAACAAGGCTGTCCACACGCCCGCCGACATCACCAAGCAGATGGCCGCCGCCAAAGCCGCCGGACGCGAAACCGTACTTGTCCTCGTATCAACCGACAACGGAGAGCGCTTCATCGCGCTCAAGACAGCCAAGACGTGACGGTTCCGGAACGCGGGCTCCTTCGAGAGGCGCGTTCCGGCCCCCGCGCTGGCGGCGGTGGCCCCCATCCCCCCGTTGCCGCCGCCGGCGCGGACCCCTTTTCCGGTCGTTGGAGTTCAATTTGCGTGGGGGGAGAAAGACAGGAGCTGGGATATGCGAATTCTTGTTGTTGAAGACGATATCGAGGCACAGCGTTATCTGGTGAACGGTCTTCGCGAAGCGGGTCATGTGGTCGACGACGCGGGCGACGGCGACACCGGCCTCACGCTCGCGCTCTCAAGGCCGTACGACGTTGCCATCATCGACCGGATGCTGCCGCAGATGGACGGTCTCAAGCTGGTCGAGGGCATCCGCGAGCACGGCAATGTCACGCCCGTCCTCTTCCTCTCCGCGCTTTCCGACGTGGACGACCGCGTGAAGGGATTGAAGGCGGGCGGCGACGACTATCTCACCAAGCCCTACGCCTTCGTCGAACTGCTCGCGCGCATCGATGCGCTGATGCGCAGGCGCTCGCCCGCCACCGTCAAGACGCGGCTTCAGGTGGGCGATCTGGAGCTCGATCTGCTCACCCGCACCGCCAGGCGCGGCGAGGCGCATATCGATCTTCAGCCGCGCGAATTCCGTCTGCTCGAATATCTCATGCGTCATGCCGGCCAGGTGGTGACGCGCACCATGCTGCTCGAAAGCGTGTGGGAATATCACTTCGATCCGCAAACCAACGTGATCGACGTGCATATCTCGCGTCTGCGTGCCAAGATCGACAAGGGTTTTGACACGCCGCTGCTGCATACGGTGCGCGGCGCGGGCTACATGATCCGTGCGCGCGCCTAGCCTATTCCGCTCGCTGGCATTCCGGGTCGTCGTCGTCTACGTCGCGCTGTTTTCGCTGTCCACGGGCGCGCTCGTCGCCTTCACCTACTGGAATACCGAGCGCGCGCTGGACGCCGAAACCGATCAGGTGATCGCGGCGGAGATCACGGGCCTGGCGGAGCAATATCAGCGGCTGGGCCTGGCAGGCCTCACCGACGTCATCATCAGCCGTTCGGTGCGCGGCAATCGCGGGCTCTATCTGCTCAGCAACAAGAACCGTCGCCCCATCGCGGGCAATCTCGACGGCTGGCCCGAGGTCAAGGCGCGCGTCGGCAATTTCATCGAGTTCGACTACCAGCGCCGCGTCGGCGGCGAGCTCGAAACGCGCCGCGCGCGCGGCCGCGCCTTCGCGCTGATGGGCGGCTTCCAGCTCCTCGTCGCGCGCGACATCCACGAGCGCTACGAAACCCAGCGCCTGCTCACCACCACACTGCCCTGGAGCGTGGGGCTGATGTTGATCCTGGGGCTCGCGGGCGGCGCGCTGATGAGCCGCAATTTGCTCACACGCCTCGATTCCATCAACGACACCAGCCACGAGATCATGGCGGGCGATCTTTCGCGCCGCGTGCCCGTCACCGGCTCGGGCGACGAATTCGACACGCTCGCCACCAACCTCAACGGCATGCTCGAACGCATCGAGCGGCTGATGCGGGGCTTGCGCGAAGTGACGGATTCGGTGGCGCATGATCTGCGCACGCCGCTCAATCGGTTGCGCAACCGTCTCGAAGGCGCGCTCATGCGCATGCGCGACGGACCCGAGGAGGCCGAGATCGAGGCCGCCGTCGCCGAGACCGACCGGTTGATCGGCACCTTCAACGCGCTGCTTCTGATCGCGGAAGCCGAAGCCGGCGTCATCCGCGAGGCGATGGTGCCGGTCGAGCTTCCGCTCGCGGTCGAAAACGTGGCCGAGCTTTACGCGCCGGTGGCCGAGGAAAAGGGCATCGCGCTCGAAATCGCGCCGGCCGGCCAGGTCGAGATCGACGGCAACAAGAGCCTGATCTCGCAGGCGCTCGCCAATCTGATCGACAACGCCATCAAATATACGCCGCCCGGCGGTCATGTGCGCGTCGCCATCGACGAGACGCCCGACGGCGTGGCCCTCAGCGTCGCCGACGACGGTCCCGGCATTCCCTCGGACGACCGCAAGCGCGTGCTCGACCGCTTCGTGCGCCTCGAAGCCAGCCGCAACTCGCCGGGAACGGGCCTCGGCCTCAGCCTCGTCGCCGCCGTGGCGCGGCTGCACGGTGCCAAGCTCCAGCTCGCCGACAATGCGCCGGGCCTCAAAGCCGTCCTGCTCTTTCCGTTCGCGGTGCGGTGATTGCACGGAATTGGTGCACATTGCCTTCAACTATTGTTGTCACGGCCCGCAAATGCGGGCCGCCCAGTTGAATTCTGAAAGATCGGCGACGCGAGAACTGGGTGGCCCGCAGTCACGGGCCATGACAGCGGAAAATATGCGCTAAACTGACTTCATGGCCAACACCTTCTCCGCCGCCAACCCGCCGCCGCCCTTCGATCGCGCCCGCGCGGCGCGCACGCTCGAGGAATTGGCGCGCAACGGCTTTCAGGCGCCGCCGCATGCGCAGGCGCTGCTCGAATCGGTGTTCGGAAATTCGCCGTTCCTCGCGCGCACGGCGTTGCGCGAACACGAATTCCTGTCCTTCCTTCTGGAGAAGGGCCCGCGCGCCTCGCTGGACGAAATCGTCGCGGTCGCAGCCGCGGCATCCGCGTCGCCGGACGTGAATTCCGCGATGGCGATGCTGCGCCGCGCGCGCCGGCAGGCAGCACTTGCGATCGCCTTGGCCGATATCGGCGAGATCTGGAACGTGGACGAAGTCACGCGGCGCTTGAGCGAATTCGCCGATGCCTCGGTGGGCGGCGCGCTGCGCTGCCTTCTGCGCGAGGCGGCGCTCGATGCGGGACTTGCGGAAACGGACGGGGCGAAGCTCGAAGCCGAAACCGGCCTCGTCATCCTCGCCATGGGAAAATACGGCGCCTTCGAGCTCAATTATTCGAGCGATATCGATCTCGTCGTCTTCTACGCTTCCGGGCGCTTTCCCTTCCGCAAGAAAGGCGATCCGCGTGGGAGCGCGGTCGATCTCGTCAAAGGTCTCGTCAAGCTTCTGAGCGAGGTGACGGCGGACGGTTACGTGTTCCGCGTCGATCTGCGCCTGCGCCCCGATGCCGGC
>DATIZS010000300.1:0-3493 GCA_035516955.1 Rhizomicrobium sp. | reverse complement strand
ATCCGCTGGAAGCTGCTGACGGGCGCATCGGCATTGGCGCTGACGGTTTACATCTCGTCCGCGGGTGTGGCCACGGCAGAGGACACGAGCCGTCCGCTGATCTGGATCGAACTGGGCACTGAGTTCACCGGGCTTCAATCCGCCAACGAACCTTATCTTCCGCCCTTTGTTCTTCCACCCTTTTATCTTGGCGCATCCCGGGCTTCGTTCATTACCGAATCACCCGCAGATCTTCAAAAGAACGCGCCGTCCACCTGGGACGAAAATGCGAAGATTACCTTCGAGCCCAAGGGAACGCGCTGGGATTTGTCGCTCGGCATCGTTTATGGCCGCTCCAGCCACCATAAATCTCTGCGTCAACAGACGGCCAACCGGTTTCTCACCAGTTCGGGTTATCCCGGATTCGGATACGCCGCATATCAGAAGACGGTTGCCAGAAACCCCGAGACTCATCTGATCCTCGATTTCCAGGCTGGCAAGGATGTCGGTCTTGGCGTGTTCGGACACGAAGGACTTTCCCGGATCAGTCTCGGGCTGCGCTATGCGCAATTCAATTCGCGCGATAATGCGGATATTCACTATCAGCCGACCAATTCCCGTTATGCCTATCAATTGTTCCACGGCTCTTTCCAGGCGAAGCGGCACTTCATCGGCGTCGGCCCGTCATTATCGTGGGAGGGATCGGCCGGACTTGCGGGCAATACGGAAGATGGCGGACTTTCAGTCGATTGGAGCGTGAACGGCGCCGTTCTGTTCGGCCGCCAGCGCGTGCGCGGTCATCACCAGACCACGCAGATTTCCGTTACCTATCCGTCCGCGTCAGGCAAGCATGTGGTTTATCAGAGTCCGGCAGCGATCAGCCGTAGCAAACAGGTCGTCGTTCCCAATCTCGGCGGCAGCGCCGGATTTTCCTGGCACTACGCGAATGCCAAGATGACGCTCGGCTATCGCGCCGATTTCTTCTTCAACGCCATCGATGGCGGGATCGACGCGCGAAAATCGGAGAATCGTGCCTTCTATGGCCCTTACGCTTCCATCTCCATCGGGATTGGCGATTAGCGCCGCGCGGCTGGCGTCCTTCTGAAGGGCGGTGGGAAACCACCGCCCTTCTACATATATATGTAGTCCCGAACGCGCGCCCGCGCGGCCCCTGCTCTTCGCCGAGGGGGAGGGGGGTGCGCGGAATCCGGAAAACGAATAACCCGCGCCGTTTCAGCATCTTAGCCGTTCCGCACCGCCGCAAAGAATTTTCGCGGCAGCACATTGAGCTTCGGCGCTTACGTTTGTCTCCGTAAGCCGAGGGACCCGTGAAACACGGCGGGGGAATGGCCGAGGCACCGGGCACAGATCGTGGCGGAACCCGCAGGGATGCGAGCATGAGCGCATCGGCGGCGGAGGAATGGTTTGTGCGCGAAGTGCTGCCGCTGGAGGCGGCGCTGATGCGATTTCTGCAGCACAATTGGCGCAACAAGGCCGACATCGCCGATCTCCGCCAGGAGGTCTATGTCCATGTCTTCGATGCGGCGCAAAAGGAAATTCCCGCCCATGCGCGCGCTTTCGTGTTCCAGATCGCGCGCAATCTTCTGATCAATCGCCTGCGCCGGTTGCAGATCGTGCCCATCGAAGCCGTCGCCGATGTCGATGCGCTGGGCGCGGCATTCGATGCGCCGGGCGCCGAACGCGCGGTGATCGCGCGCGATGAATTGCGCCGCTTGCAGACAGCGCTCGATCGCCTGCCGCCGCGCTGCCGCGAAGCCATCATCCTCGGCCGCATCGAAGGGCTAACGGGGCGCGCCATCGCCGAGCGCATGGGCATTTCGGAGCAGGCGGTTTCGGTGCACCTCATCAATGGCATGCGCGCGCTGGTCGACGAAGTCTATGGCAGCGAGCGCAAATCATGAGCGGGCTCGTTCACCCTCGCGACGCCGACAGCATCGAAGCCGAAGCGGCCGAGTGGCTGGCGCGCGAACATTTCTGGGATTGGGCGGATGCGGACAAAGCGGCGCTCGAATCCTGGCTCGCGGAATCTTCGGCGCATCGCGTGGCCTATCTCAGGCTGAAGTCGGGCTATGCGCGCACGGATCGCCTCGCCGCCCTGCAACCGTCGAAAGCGGAGGGGCCCGGGATCGCATGGCCGCTTCTGCTGCGCGTCGCGGCTTCATTCGCCGTGATCGGGGTTCTCGGTGTCGCCGGCGCATTCTATCTCGCGCGCAACGCCCGCCCGCAGGAATCGACCTATTCCACGCCGGTCGGTGGTCACGAAATCATCCGCCTCGCCGACGGTTCGGAAATCGAACTCAATACCAGCACGACGGTCGCCCTTCGCATGGAGGCGGGCAAGCGCATCGCGAAGCTCGCGCGCGGGGAAGCCTTCTTCAAGATCACGCATGACGACGATCATCCTTTCATCGTGGAGGCGGCCGGTCATCGCGTGATGGATCTGGGCACGGAATTTTCCGTTCGCGATTACGCGGGCGGCGAGCTCGAAGTGACGCTGGTGCAGGGCAAGGCGCGGCTCGAAGCGGCGGATGCGAAGGAAGATCAGCGCTCCGCCGTCCTGGTACCGGGCGATGTCGCGGTGGCGACCGCCGACACGATGTCAATCCGCAAAATGAATGCGGATGATCTTTCCAATGCGCTCGGCTGGCGGCGCGGGCTTCTCGTGTTCCACAACACCTCGCTGGCGCAAGCGGCCGCGGCGCTCAACCGCTACAACCCGAACAAGCTCGTCATCGCCGATGCGCGCGCCGCCAGGCTCACGATCAACGGCACGTTCGGCACCCCTGATGTCGAATTCTTCGCCCGCATGGCCGAAACCGTGTTCGGCCTGCATGTCTCGACGGCGGGAACCATGACGACGATTTCCAGATAGGCGCCTAACGCGCACTTCGCTCAGGGGGGACAAATGTCCGGAACACGAAAATTGAAATCGCTGCTGTGGGGAAGCGCCTGTGCCGCGTTGTTCGCGACGGGCGCCTTCGCCGAAACGTTCGATATCCCGGCGGGCGATCTTTCGGCCGCGCTCGATGCCTATACCGCGCAAACGGGCATCCCGCTCGTGGTTTCGTCCGAAGCGGTCAGGGGCTCGCATACGCGCGGCGCCCATGGCGAACTCACCGCGGCGGTGGCACTTTCGCGCATTCTCTCCGGCACCGGTTTCGTGGAACGCCGCGCCGCCGATGGCCTTGTGATCGTCCCCGAAGCGTTCAACACGCAATCGGCCCGGCGCGCGCAGGCGGCAGAACCCGTCCAGCTCGCCTCCGCTTCCGCGGCCGCGGTGGAAACGGTTGTGGTCACGTCGTCCAAGATCAAGGGCGATATTCAAACCGTCCCGATTGCGATCACCGCATTGTCACAAGAGCAGCTGACCTCGCGCCAGATCGCGGGTGGTCCGGACCTAGTGAAAGAAGTGCCGAACCTCACCTTCACCAAGACAAATTTCTCCGGCTACAGCATCCAGATACGCGGCATCGGCACACAGGCAATTTCGGTG
>DATIZS010000299.1:0-2400 GCA_035516955.1 Rhizomicrobium sp. | reverse complement strand
CGGCAGATTGAGCGTGAGCAGATAGCCCGCCGGCTTGGCACCCTTCGCCGCGAGATCGGAAAGATTCACGCGCAAGGCCTTTTTCGCAACCGTATCGGCCGGGTCGGAGGGATGGAAATGAACCGTTTCGACGATCGCATCGGTTTTCAGGACGAGCTGCTGGCCCGGCGGCGGCGCGAGCGCGGCCACGTCGTCCGTCAAGCCGAACGCGCCCGGCGCGGTCGCGAGCGGCGCGAACAATTGCGCGATCAGTTCAAACTCACCCGGACGCTTGCTCATGGCAGACTCGTTGCCGCGTTTCCTCCCCCGTTTACGGGGGAGGTGGCTGCCGAAGTGCGAAGCACGAGGCAGACGGAGGGGGGGCAACGCGGAATCCGCCCCCTCCGCCTTGCTCGCAAGTGCTCGCTCGGCACCTCCCCCGCAAGCGGGGGAGGAAAGATATGGCGTTTAGCTTTGGAGTTCGTCATCGGGTGGGGCTTCCCCGAATTCGCCGGCGCGCTTGGCTCGCGCCAGCCGGTCGAGCACCGCATTCACGAAGGCCGGTTCGTCGCCCGAGAAAAACGCGTGCGCGAGCTCGACATATTCGTCGATCACGACCTTCGCCGGTACGTCGCGCCGCGCGATGAGCTCGAAACAGGCCGCGCGCAGGATCGCGCGCAGAATGGAATCGATGCGTTGCAGCTTCCAGTCGGCGGCCAGCGAGCCCGCGATGGCGCGGTCGATCTCCACCTGATGATGCGGCACGCCGCGCACGATGGAGGTGAAGAATTCCTCGTCCGGCTCGCCCGCGGGCGAAATCTCCGCCTCGTGTCCGAAACGGTGGGCGATGAATTCGTCGGCCACGCTTTCGGCGCCCGCGCCCGTCAGCTCCATCTGATAGATCGCCTGCACCGCGGCCAGCCGCGCCGCGCGCCGTGCAGCGTGCGTGTTCACCGGTGCGCTCCCAGGCGCGAACGCAGATTGACGAGCGCAAGACAGGCGCGCGCCGCATCGCCGCCCTTGTCGAGCTGGTCGCGCGCGGCGCGGACGAGCGCCTGTTCCTCGTTCTCGACGGTCAGGATTCCGTTGCCGATGCAGAGGCCGTGCGTCAGGCCGAGCTCGGTCAGTCCGCGCGCGGATTCGCCCGCCACGATCTCGAAATGATAGGTCTGCCCGCGGATCACGCAGCCGAGCGCGACATAGCCGTCATAGGATTTGCCCGCGCCCTCGCCCGCCTTGGCGGCGAAGAGAATCGCCGGCGGAATTTCCAGCGCGCCCGGGACCGTGATGCGCTCGAAGGCGGCGCCCGCTTTTTCGAGCGCGGCCATGGCGCCATCGAGCAGCGCATCGGAAATATGCGCATAGAAGCGCGCTTCGACGATGAGGATGTTCGGGCTCATGATTTCTTCCCGCGAATGGGATGGGTTCCCACGATGTTGAGGTTATAGCCGTCGAGCGCGACCACCTTCTTCTCCGGCGTATCGGTGAGCAGGATCATATCCTTGACGCCGAGATCGATCAGGATCTGCGCGCCCACGCCATATTCCTTGACGCGGCGGCGGTCGAGATCCTCCGAGGTGCGCCCCAGCAGGACATCGGACACGAAAGTGGGCCGCGTCTGGCGCAGGATGACGACCACGCCGCGTCCCTGTTCCGAGATGATGCGCATGGATTGTTCGAGTACGCCCTGCTCGTAATTCTGATAGCCGAGCAGATCGCTGAAGATGTTGAGCGCATGCATGCGTACCAAAACGGGCTCGGGCCCGGAAATATCGCCCTTGATGAGCGCGATGTGCTCGGCATATTCCAGCGTGTTGACGAACACCTTCATCTGCCATTCGCCGCCATGATGGCTGAGGAAGCGCGTATCCACCGCGCGCTGCACGAAATGATCGTAGCGGCGGCGATATTGGATGAGATCGGCGATGGTGCCGACCTTCAGCCCGTGCAATTGCGCAAATTGCACGAGATCGGGCAGCCGCGCCATGGTGCCGTCATCGTTCATGATCTCGCAGATGACGCCCGCAGGGTTCAGCCCCGCCAGCCGCGCGATATCGACGGCGGCTTCGGTGTGCCCTGCCCGCACCAGCGCACCGCCATGCTTGGCGACGAGCGGAAACACATGGCCCGGCATAACGATATCGCCTGGGCCTTTGGTCGGATCGATGGCGACGGCGATGGTGTGCGCGCGATCATGGGCGGAGATGCCGGTGGATATTCCCTCGCGTGCTTCGATGGAAACGGTGAACGCGGTCTGGTTGGGCGTGGCGTTGAACTGAGTCATCATGGGGATGCGCAGCTCGCTGGCGCGTTCCTGCGTCAGCGCCAGGCAGATCAGCCCGCGCCCGTATTTCGCCATGAAGTTCACGGTCTGCGGCGTGCACATCTGCGCGGGGATCACGAGATCGCCTTCGTTCTCGC
>DATIZS010000298.1:0-5041 GCA_035516955.1 Rhizomicrobium sp. | reverse complement strand
TGAACGCCGGGCCGAAGGGACCCGCGGTCAAGTCGCTGGCTGCGCGCGGCGGCGCGCCCGCCTTCTTCGTGGACGATATCCCGCAACATCTGGCCTCGGCCGCGGAGGCCGCGCCCCAAGTCTTCCGCATCCATCTCGTTGGGGATGAACGGCTGAAGCCCTTGCTGCCGCCCTCGCCGCACGCGCATCTTCGCGCCGGAGATTGGCGCGAGGCGGCGCAATTCATCCGCGCGCGATTGGGAGCGTGACATGCGGCTCGGCATCGATCTGGGCGGAACCAAGATCGAAATCGTCGCCATCGAGCGCGACGGGCGCGAGCTCATGCGCCACCGCGTGACGACGCCGCACACATCCTATGACGCCACGATCCGCGCGATCGCCGAACTGGTAAGAGAAACCGAAACCAAGCTCGGACAAACCGGAACCTTGGGCGTCGCCATTCCCGGCGCCATCAGCCAGAAGACGGGGCTCGTCAAGAACGCGAATTCCACGATGCTGATCGGCCATCCGCTCGACAAGGATCTGGAAGAGGCACTGTTGCGTCCCGTGCGCGTCGCCAACGACGCCAATTGCTTCACTCTGTCGGAAGCGACCGACGGCGCGGGCAAGGGACACGACGTCGTGTTCGGCGTCATCCTTGGCACGGGCGTCGGCGGCGGCATTTGCGTGGGCGGGCGCGTGCTGCATGGGCCGCATCGCATCACCGGCGAATGGGGCCACAATCCCCTGCCCGCGCCGCGCGCCAGCGAGAAAAGCGGATTCGATTGCTATTGCGGCAGCAAGGAAGGCTGCATCGAAGGCTGGATCAGCGGGCCCGCGGTTTCCGCGCAATACAAACGCCGCACGGGCCGCGATCTCTCGGCGACCGATATCGCCACGGCGAACGACGCGGACGCGCGCGCGGTGACGGAAGATTTTCTCGACCGGCTGGCGCGCAGCCTGGCTTCCATCGTCAATGTGCTCGATCCCGATGCCGTTGTGATCGGCGGCGGGCTTTCGAAGATCGGGGCGATCTATTCGGAAGTGCCTGCGCGCATCGAGGCCTACGCCTTCCATCCCGAAGGGCCGACGCGGATTTTGAAGAATGTTCACGGCGATTCGAGCGGCGTGCGCGGGGCGGCCTGGCTCTGGCCCGCGTCATGAGCGCATTCTGCCGCGATTGCCTGGCGGATGCGGCGGGCCCGCGCTGCAAGGCCTGTGGCGGCCGGCGCATCGTTGCGCATGACAAACTCGACCAGCTTTCCATCGCGCATCTCGATTGCGATGCCTTCTATGCCTCCATCGAAAAACGCGACAATCCCGATCTGATCGACAAGCCGGTGATCGTGGGCGGGGGAAAACGCGGCGTCGTATCCACGTGTTGCTATATGGCGCGCATCTACGGCGTGAAATCGGCGATGCCGATGTTCATGGCGCTGAAGGCGTGCCCGCAGGCCGTCGTCATCAAACCCAATATGTCGAAATACGCGGGCGTTGCGCGGCAAGTGCGCAGCCTGATGCGCGAATTGACGCCGCTGGTCGAGCCGCTCTCGCTCGACGAAGCCTATCTCGATCTCTCCGGCACCGAGCGGCTCCATGGCGCATCGCCCGCGCGCACTATGGCGAAGCTCGCGCTGCGCATCCAGAAAGATATCGGCATCACGGCTTCGATCGGGCTGAGCTATAACAAATTCCTCGCCAAGCTGGCGTCCGATCTCGACAAACCGCGCGGCTTCGCCGTGATCGGACGCGCCGAAGCGAAAACATTCCTGCGCGACAAGCCGGTCGGCTTCATCCGCGGCGCGGGTGCTGCATTGCAAGCGAAGCTGGCCAAAGACGGCATCACCAAGATCGCGCAATTGCAGGACGCCGATATCCGCGCGCTGGCGCAGGCCTATGGCAATACCGGGCTCTGGCTACACAGGCTCGCCAATGCCGAGGATTCCCGCGTTGTCGATCCCAGCGGCGAGATGAAAAGCATTTCGTCCGAAACCACGTTCTTCAACGACATCGCGGCCTACGACGAACTCGAGGATATCCTCTGGGAACAGGCCGAACGCGTGTCGGCCCGCGCCAAGGCGAGCGATTTGGGCGGGCGCACGGTCGTTCTGAAACTCAAGACCGCGAATTTCAAGACGCGCACCCGCAGCGCATCGCTGGAGGCGCCGACGCAGCTTGCCGACCGCATCTTCCGCATCGCGCGCGAAGCCTTGAAGAAGGAATGCGACGGAACGTCGTTTCGATTGCTCGGCGTCGGCATCAGCAATATTTGCGAGGCGCATCAATGCGACCCCGACGATCTCATCGACGCCACCGCCACCAAGCGCGCCGCCGCCGAACGCGCAGTGGACAAGGTGCGTGCGAAATTCGGCAAGGATGTGGTCGGCAAGGGGCGTATGCTGAGATAATTCACATGTCATCCCGGTCGAGCGTAGCGAGAACCGGGACCCACCCCGCAAGCGGCTCCGTGGGTCCCGGCTCGCGCATTGCATACGCAATGCTTCCGCCTTCGCCAAGGCTACGGCGGACAAGTGGCCGGGATGACAGATTAGGTCGCGCCGTGGCTGCTCAACGCGCCGTAGAGTTCCGGTCGCCGGTCGCGAAACAATCCCCACGACGCGCGCATCTTCGCAATCTCATCGAGATCGAAGGTGGCGGTGATGAAACCTTCCTTGTCGCGCGGAAGTTCGGCGACGATCGCGCCTGTCGCATCGCAGATGAAAGACGAACCATAAAAGGTGATCTCGCCCGCCTCGCCCTTCTCCACGCCGATGCGGTTGGACGCAACCAGCGGCACATAATTCGCGCCCGCATGACCCTGCATCACGCGGCGCCAATGATCGCGACTGTCGACCGGCGGCGCGGGCGGCGGCTCGCTGCCGATGGCGGTGGGATATAGCAGTGCTTCGGCGCCCATCAGCGCCATGGCGCGCGCCGCTTCGGGAAACCATTGATCCCAGCAGATGCCGCAGCCGATGACACCGAATTTCGTCTTCCACACTTTGAATCCGGTATCGCCGGGCGTGAAATAGAACTTCTCCTGATAGCCGGGGCCGGCGGGAATATGCGATTTGCGATAATGGCCGAGAACCGCGCCATCGGCATCGACAATCGCCAGCGAATTGAAATGCGCATGGCCCGCGCGTTCGAAAAAGCTGATCGGAAGCACAACGTCCAATTCTTTCGCCAGCGCCGCGAATTCCGCGATCAGCGGATTTTTCTCGAAGGGCGCGGCGAGCGCGAAATGATCGGCCGACTGGTCTTGGCAAAAATACGGCGTCTCGAACAATTCCGGCAGCAAGATCACATTGGCGCCCTTCGCGGCCGAAGCGCGGACCAATTCGTTCGCTTTGGCGATATTCGCCTTGCGATCCCAGGTGCAGGCGAATTGCGTGGCCGCGAATGTGACGCTTCTCATGGCTCGGCCGGCTCCTGCTGGGTGATGCAATGGATGCCGCCGCCGCCTTCGACGATATCCAGCGCGTCGATCTGGAGTATATCGCGCCCCGGAAAACATTGCGCGATGGTCTCGCGCGCGCGTTCGTCGTGCGCGTCGTCGAAGGCCGGCATCACCACCCCGCCATTGGCGAGATAGAAATTCACATAGCTCATCGCAAGCGCGCGGCCGCGCCAATCGCTGCGCTGCGTCTTGGGCTGGATGATCTCGATGATCTGAAGTTTCCGCCCTTCCGCATCGCGCGCCTCGCTCAGGCGGCGGATCGCCTCGATCGCGGGTTCGAAATCAGGATGCGATTTCGACGCCGGGACGCCCACGATCACGCGGGCCGGTGCGGCGAAACAGGCGATATTATCAACATGGCCGTCGGTTTCCTCGTCGGAAAATCCCTCGCCAAGCCAGATCACGCGCCTGGCACCGGTGAAAAGTGCCAGCCGCTCCTCCACCTGTTGTTGCGTCAGGTTTGGATTGCGGTTCGGATTGAGCAAACATTGTTCGGTCGTGATGAGCGTGCCCTCGCCATCCACGTGGATCGCGCCGCCCTCGCAGACCAGCGGCGCGCGATAGCAGCGCACATCCACGGCGGAGAGAACGCGCTGGGCGAAGCCCTCGTCGTTGGCATACGGAAAATATTTGTTGCCCCAGGCGTTGAACTGCCAGGCCACGCCCGCGCGCGCGCCGTCGCCGCGCACCAGAAATGTCGGCCCGATATCGCGCGCCCAGCTGTCGTCGATCCGTGTTTCAAAGATCTCGACTTTCCCCGCGCATGCGAGCCGCGCCTCGGCGGCATCGCCCTCGCGCACGGCCATCGCCACCGGCTCGAAGGAGGAAATCGCACGCGCGATGCGGGCATAGGCCTGGCGCGCACGCAGCAAGCCGTCCGGCCCGCCCCACGCCTCGACGCGGCACGGCCAGCACATCCATGTGCGCGCGTGTGGCGCCCATTCGGCGGGCATCGCGAAACCGTCGCGCGCGGGGCACGGATCGTCGGCGTCGAGGCGCTTCATGACCCGTTCTCTATAGCGGTTTCATCCGTGAGCGGCTAGTTTCGCAAGGCGAAGGAGAATTGCATGACAGGAAAAATCGACGCGCGCCTCGATGAGCTGGGCATCGTGTTGCCGCCGGCGTTCCCGCCGGTCGCGACCTATGTGCCCTATGTGGTCAGTGGAAATCTCGTGTTCATTTCCGGACAGGTGACGGCGGACGCGACCGGCCTGAAATATGTGGGCGTGGTAGGAAAGGATCTGTCGCCGGAGGAAGGAAAAGCCGCAGCCCGGCTTTCGGCCATCAATGTGCTGGCGCAGCTGAAGGCCGCGTGCGGCGGCAATCTCGACCGCGTCAAACGCTGCGTGAAGGTGACGGTGTTCGTGAACGCGGTCGCCGGCTTCACGCAGCATCCGGAGGTGGCGAACGGCGCGTCGAACCTGTTCGTGGAAGTATTCGGCGAGGCGGGCCAGCATGCGCGCGCGGCAGTGGGCGCGGGCTCGCTGCCCCGCAATGTCGCCGCCGAAGTGGAAGCGGTGTTCGAAATCGGGTGAGCGCGAAGATCACGGCGCGTCTTTCCGGCGCCGCGCGCGAAACGGGCGCGGCGGAATGGAACGCCCG
>DATIZS010000297.1:0-3065 GCA_035516955.1 Rhizomicrobium sp. | reverse complement strand
CCATCGAAGGCGCCCCCTTCGGTGCGCTCACGAAAATCGCCTCGGGCGGCGAGCTGGCGCGCCTTTCGCTCGCGCTGAAGGTCGCGCTCTCGGAAATCTCGTCGCCCGCGGCCCTCGTCTTCGACGAAGTGGATCGCGGCGTGGGCGGCGCGGTGGCCGACGCGGTGGGCGAGCGTTTGCAGCGCCTCGCACGCACGACGCAGGTTTTGCTCGTCACCCATTCCCCGCAGGTCGCCGCACGCGCCCAACGCCATTTCCGCATCACGCGCAAAGCCGACCGCACGCGCGTCGAATTGCTCGACGATGACGCCCGCATCGAGGAAATCGCGCGCATGCTTTCGGGCGCCGCCGTCACCGAGGAAGCGCGCGCCGCCGCGCGCCGCCTCGTCGCTGAAGCGCAGCCGCGCCCGCAGAAGATCCGCAAGCGCGCATGACTACGCTCGCCAAGAAGCCGGCCGGCAAACTCACCTCGCACGAGGCGGAAAAGGAACTCGATCGCCTCGCGCATGAAATCGCCGAACACGACCGGCTTTATTATCAGGAAGACGCGCCCAGGATTTCCGACGCGGCTTACGACGCACTGCGCAAGCGCAATTCCGAGATCGAAACGCGCTTCCCGCTTCTTGTGCGGCCCGACAGTCCTTCGCTGCGCATCGGCGCCAAGCCTTCCGCCAAATTCGCGAAAGTGCGCCACAAGGTGCCGATGCTGTCGCTCGACAACGCCTTCAAGGAAGAAGACGTCGAGGAATTCGTGGCGCGCGTGCACCGCTTCCTGGGGCTCAAGGAAGAGGCGCGCCTCACCATCGTCGCCGAACCGAAGATCGACGGGCTTTCCTGCAGCCTGCGCTACGAGGACGGCCTGCTCGTGCAGGGCGCAACCCGCGGCGACGGAGCCGAGGGCGAAGACATCACGCCCAATGTGCGCACCATCCGCGATGTTCCCTTGCGCCTGCACGGCAAGGCGCCGAAAATTCTGGAGGTGCGCGGCGAAGTCTATATGACGCATCAAAGCTTCGAAGCGCTCAACAAGCGCCAGGAAAAGGAGGGCGAAAAAATCTTCGCCAATCCGCGCAATGCCGCCGCCGGGTCCGCCCGCCAGCTCGATCCCGCGATCACCGCAGCGCGTGCGTTGCATTTCTTCGCTTACGCCTGGGGCGAAGTTTCGAAAATGCCCGCCGATACGCAATGGGGCATGCTGGAGGCGTTCAAGGATTTCGGTTTCCGCGTCAACCCGTTGATCAAGCGCTGCCACACGGTCAAGGAAGTCGTTCAATTCCACCGCGATATGGAAGATCGCCGCGCCGAGCTCGGCTATGACATCGACGGCGTGGTCTACAAGGTCGACGACCTGAAATTGCAGGAGCGCCTCGGTTTCGTTTCGCGCTCCCCGCGCTGGGCGATCGCGCATAAATTCGCGGCAGAGCAGGCCGAGACCGTGTTGCACGATATCGAAATCCAGGTCGGCCGCACCGGCAAGCTCACGCCGGTGGCAAAGCTCAAGCCCGTCACCGTCGGCGGCGTGGTCGTGCAGAACGCGACGCTGCACAATGAGGATTACATCGCCGAGAAGGACATCCGCATCGGCGATACGGTGCTCATCCAGCGCGCCGGCGACGTGATCCCGCAAGTGGTGAGCGTCGTCTTGAAGAAGCGGCCGCATCATGCGAAGCCCTATCAATTCCCGCACAAATGCCCCGTTTGTCACAGCCATGCCGTGCGCGAAATCAACGAGCAGACCGGCAAGGAAGATGTGGATCGCCGTTGCACCGGCGGGCTCATTTGCCCCGCGCAATCGGTGGAGCGCCTGCGCCATTTCGTCTCGCGCGATGCCTTCGACATCGAAGGCTTCGGCGGCACGACGATCGAGACGCTGTATGAAGCGGGGCTGATCAAGGAACCCGCCGACATCTTCAAGCTTGCGAAGAATCCCGCCAAGCTCGGCCATGTGCTGGCCGCAAAACGCGCCGAGCAGAGCGCCGAACGCCGCGCCAAGGAAGGCAAGGAAGCCGTCAAAGCGAAGAAGAAGGAAGAGGAGGGCGAGGGCAAGCTGGTCGAAAATCTCGTCGCGGCCATCGACGAACGCCGTGAAATCGCGCTCGACCGCTTCATCAACGCGCTCGGCATCCGCCATGTCGGCGAAACCACGGCCAAGCTGATCGCGCGCAACTATCTCGATATCGATACGTTCCTCGCCGCGATGGAAAGCAAGAACGCGGTGGAGGAACTGAACAATATCGGCGGCGTGGGCGATGTGGTGGCCGAAGCGATCAAGGATTTTTTCGACGAGCCGCACAACCGCCGCGCCGTCGACCATCTGCTCGCCGAAGTCGATGTGAAGCGCATGGCGGCGCCCAAGAAATCCGGTTCGCCGGTTGCCGATAAAACACTCGTCTTCACCGGCACGCTCGAAAAGATGACGCGGCCCGAGGCCAAGGCGCGTGCCGAAGCGCTGGGCGCGAAAGTGGCAAGCTCCGTTTCCAAGAAAACCGATCTCGTGATCGCGGGGCCGGGCGCGGGCTCGAAACTCACCGACGCCCACAAATTCGGCGTGAGGGTGATCGACGAAGATGCCTGGCTGAAGATGATTGGTGAGTGATTTCGACTAGGAAATATATACTCGTCATGGCCGGGCTTGTCCCGGCCATCCATAAACACCTTAAAAGACGGAGGGTATGGATGGCCGCCACATAGGCTTGCACTCGGGCCGCGCTTCGCGCGGTCCCGGGTGGCGGCCATGACGTTTCTATTGTCAGAACATCAAATCGTCCGTGTCGCGCGCGCGAGCCACACGCGCGTTTCATCGTCCACCAGCGGCGAAAGCGATTCATAGACGCGTAAGTGATAATCGTTCAGCCAGTCGCGCTCGGCGGGCGATAGCAGCGCCGCATCCACCAGATCGAGATCGACCGGCGCCAGCGTGATGGTTTCGAATTCCATCATCTCCCGCTCGCCGCCCACGTCTTTGAGCTCGCTCACCACCACGAGATTTTCGATGCGGATGCCGTATTCGCCCGTCTTGTAATAACCGGGTTCGTTGGAAACGATCATGCCGGGCTTCAGCGGCT
>DATIZS010000296.1:0-4323 GCA_035516955.1 Rhizomicrobium sp. | reverse complement strand
GACGCGGCTGACCGGCTCCGGCCTTTCGATCACCGAATGGCATCCGGTGACGGGCGTGATCCCGCCGCTCGACCATGCTCAATGGGCCGCCGAATTCGCGCGCTACAAACACATCCCGCAATACCGGCTCGAAAACCGCGGCATGACGCTCGCCGAATTCCGGGGCATCTATTGGTGGGAATGGGCGCATCGTCTGCTCGGCCGGCTCATCGGTTTTGCGTTTCTCGTTCCGTTCATTTTCTTCGCGTGGCTGGGCGATATTCCACGCGCGCGCTATTCGCAGATGATTCTGCTGTTCCTGCTCGGCGGATTGCAGGCCGTGGTCGGCTGGTGGATGGTCAGAAGCGGACTCGAAACGCGCGTGTCGGTTTCGCAATATCGCCTCGCGATTCATCTCGGCTTCGCGATCGTACTGCTCGGCGCGATCTTGTATGTGGCGCTGGAATTTCTGCGGCCGAAGATCGCTTCCTCCCAAAAAGGGAATGCAATTTTTTCTCTCATCTTCATCGTCCTCGTTTTTCTGCAAATGCTTCTCGGTGCGCTTGTCGCCGGATTGCATGCGGGCCTGATCTACAACACCTGGCCGTCGATGGATGGCCGATTCATGCCCGAGAATCCGTTCTTTCACTCGCCATGGTGGATCAACTTCTTCGAGGATCCGGGCCTTGCGCAATTCGATCACCGCATCGGCGCTTACATCGTGGCCCTCGCGGCGATTGCGTTGTGGTTTGTTTCGAAGAATAGGCGCAAGACCGCAACGCTTGTGCTTGCGATTGTCGTGGCGCAGATCGCGCTCGGCATCCTCACTTTGTTGAATCAGGTTCCCATTCCGCTGGCGGCGCTGCACCAGATCACGGCGGTCGCCGTCTATTGCGCCGCGGTCTGGCATTTCTACGAGACCGCCTGAGGCTTCGATGCAACAGTGCGCTCGCGGATTCGCGGGTCGTTTCGAACAGAGTCCGGGCGCCCATCATTTTCGCATTTTTTGAAAATGCGCGCTCCCTCGTTCCTGAATGGTTGAATCCCATTCCGTCATTGCCCGCGAATGCGGGCGATCCAATTTCCATTCAGAAAAATGGATGGCCCGGACGCTTCGCGAAAAACGCGAAGCGCCGGGCCATGACGAAGTGGGGATTTAAATATGCAGTCCGTTTCGGACAGACTCCTCCCTTGGTGTGAATCCGCCTTTTTTCAAAGACATACGGGCGCTCCCGGCGCCGGTTTTCACCGGCGGTCCTGCACAGGCACAATTCGGGAGATAGCGCTCAGATGGGAACGAGCGACTCGCAGTTCAAGGGGGCGCGCGAAAATTATTTTCGCGGCTGCTCAGCTCGCATTCATCGCCTGATCGAGATCGGCGATGATGTCTTGTGCATCCTCGATGCCGATGGAAAGGCGCACCACATCGGAGCCCGCGCCGGCGGCGGCGCGTTGTTCTTCGCTCAACTGGCGATGCGTGGTGGAGGCGGGGTGAATAATAAGGCTGCGTGTATCGCCGACATTGGCGAGATGGCTGATGAGGCGGACATTGTTCACCAGCTTCATGCCCGAATCGTAGCCGCCTTTCACGCCGAAGGTGAAGACGCTGCCGGCGCCTTTCGGGCAATAGGTGCGATGCAGATTGTAGCAGGGATCGTCTTCGAGGCCCGCGTAATTCACCCACGCCACGTTCGGATTGGTCTTCAGCCAGCGCGCGACGGCGAGAGCATTGTCGCAATGTTTCTGCATGCGCAGCGGCAATGTTTCGGTGCCGGTGAGCACGAGGAAGGCATTCATCGGCGACAGCGCGGGCCCTAGATCGCGCAATCCCAGCACGCGGCAGGCAATCGCGAACGCCATGTCGCCGAACGTCTCCCAGATCCGGATGCCGTGATAGGACGGGCAGGGCTCCGAGAGTGTGGGGAATTTGCCGCTGCCCCAATCGAATTTGCCGCCGTCCACGATCACGCCGCACATGGAATTGCCGTGACCGCCGAGGAATTTCGTCGCCGAATGGATCACGATATCGGCGCCCCATTCGAGCGGGCGGATGAGATAGGGCGTGGCGAGCGTGTTGTCGACGATCAGCGGCACGCCCGCGCCATGGGCGATGCCGGCGATCGCCTCGATGTCGGTGACGATGCCGCCCGGATTGGCGATGCTTTCGATGAAGACGGCCTTGGTCCTGTCGGTGAGCGCGCGGCTGAAGCTTTCCGGCTCGCGCGCATCGGCCCAATCGACATGCCAGTCGAATTTCGCGAAGCCTTGCGAAAACTGGTTGATCGAGCCGCCATAAAGCTGGCGCGCGGCGACGATGCGGTCGCCCGGTCCCATCAGCGTGTGGAGCGCGATCAATTGCGCGGCATGGCCGGAGGCGACCGCCAGCGCGGCGCGCCCGCCTTCGAGTGCGGCGATGCGTTCCTCCAGCACCGAATTGGTCGGATTCATGATGCGCGAATAGATATTGCCGAAGACCTGGAGGTTGAACAACGCCGCCGCATGATCGGCATTCTCGAACACGAAGGCGGTGGTCTGATAGATGGGCGTGGCGCGCGCGCCGGTGGCGGGGTCGGGCTGCGCGCCCGCATGCACGGCCAGCGTGTTGAATCCGTAATCGCTCATGAGAAGCCTCCCGAGACAGGTTGCGATCTATCCAATTCCCACTCCGTCATCGCCCGGCCCGGAGCCCATTTTGCGCAGGGTCCGGGCGATCCATTTAATTGGATCACCCGGATCGCTCGCCAAAAATGCTCGCAACCGGGTGATGACGGTATAAGTCGCCGCCGGCCGTTCGCAACGCTAATGGCCTTTCAGGTCCTCGAACGAGATCATCACCGCGTTGCGGAAGGCGCTGCGCTCCTGCAGCCTGGAATACCAGGCCGAGACATGGGCGAGATTCGGGCGCTCGATATCGAGCTCGAAATAGCGGTAGAGCATGGCGCCGCACGGAATATCGCCCATCGAGAATTTCTCGCCCGCGATATAGGGCTTGTCTTCGAGATGCTTGTCGAGGAAGAGCATCACCTGGCCGCAGCGCGAGACGAGATTGCGGATGAGGTTCGGGTTGCGGCGGAATTCGGGCGTGCGCCACACATTCATGAACACGCCCATCAGCGCGGGCTGGAGCGTGGAGGAATTCCATTCCATCCATTCGTCGGCCTTCGCGCGCTCGGCCGGATCCTCGGGCCACAAGGTGCCTGCGCCATAGCGCGCCGCGATGTAGCGCACGATCGCCTGCGATTCCCAAACGATGGCGCCGTCGTCGTCGATCGCGGGAATGAGCCCGTTGGGATTCTTGGCCAGGAACTCCGGCGTGTTCAGCCCGCCGAAGGTGCCGCCCGCATCGATGCGCTCGTGCTTGATGCCGGTCTCGAGGATGGACCACATCGCCTTCTGCACGTTGATGGAATTCTTCCTGCCCCAGATGCGCAACATGATTATCCTCGCTTCAACGAGCCGCCCTTGCCGTAGAGCAGCGGCTTGCGATTGTCGATGACGCGGCGGTTGACGCCCATCCAGCCGAGCTCGCCGGACAGCCTGCCATATTCGATCTTGACGCAGCGGTCCATCACAACATGAAGGCCTGCCTGGCGGGCGGTTTCGGCGGCTTGCTCATTGATAACGCCGAGCTGCATCCAGATGGTCTTGAGGCCGAAGCGGTCCTTTTCGCGAAGCGCCTCGTCCACGATTTCGGGCACATGTTCGGGCGCGCGGAAGATGTCGACCATGTCGACCGGAGCGGGGACGTCGTGGAGGCCGGCATAGACCGCGCGGCCGAGAATGGTCTTGCCCGCGAGCGTCGGATTGACGGGATGGATGACGAAGCCCTTGTCGAGCAGATATTTCATCGCGAAATAGGAGGGGCGCATCTCGTTGGCGCTCGCGCCCACCATCGCGATCACCTTGGTGGCGCGCAGGATGGTTTTGATGTAGTCGTCGGTGTATTGGGGCATATTAGTGCTTCGCTGCTCTATCCGCTAAAAACGCCTGCGCCGCTTGCCCGAGAGTATCATTCTTGTGTTCAGGGCAATATGTTGCCAGCCAATCGTCTATCAAATGGTCAACTTCGATATCGCTAAGTTTCGCAGTTTCGTTTTCCTGAACATTAAAGGCCGAAATATATCCCGACACCCATTCGGCGAGAGCCGCCGCTACAGAATGATCTGATTGCCGTGCGCCGATCCATACGAAACAGGACGCACGGCCTGCGCCCCATATTTGGCCTTCGTCAGTACCCCAACTCGGTGCTTCTCCGGCATGTGCGCTGCCGCATAGCAAAGCCAGCGCGGCCAAGCATTTCTTCACTCTGGCCATTTCGGATCGCGCTTTTCGACGAAGGCGGAA
>DATIZS010000295.1:0-2526 GCA_035516955.1 Rhizomicrobium sp. | reverse complement strand
AGCGGCCGCGGTCCCAGATCGAGGTGAACGCGCCGGCGCCCATTAGGCGCTGGGCGGGGCTCTGTTTCTCGATGTGGCCGATCAGGCCGCGGTAGACGCCATAGCCCATCAGGTCCTGCAGCTTGGGCGAATAGCCGCGCGCCACCTGCGGCGGAACGCCCAACTGCTGGTTCTCCTGCTGGCGGATGAAGCCGGCGCAGTAGTTCATGGCGATGCCGGTGCGCCGCGCCGCGGTGCGGTTGGCGCCGCCGCCGTGCCAGAGCGCGCCGTCCCAGACGAGCACGCTGCCCTTCTTCATCTCGGCGGGAATGCTGTCGTAGGAGCCGCCGTAAACGGGATTGTGTTTCTTGTGGCTGGCGGGAACCAGCCGGGTTGCGCCATTGGCATCGGTGAAATCGGTCAGCGCCCACATGGAATTGCAGACGATGGCGCGATGCGGCTTGTCGAGCGGGATCAGCATGTCGTCGGCATGGATGGGCTGCGCCGTTTCGCCCGGATCGATGGCGATGGAGGAAAGCGAGGAAATCAGACAGCCCTGATCGAGCACGCCTTCGACGATGGGCAGAACCGATTGATGCACCGGCACCTCGAGGAACGGCCCGCCATAAAGCAGAAGATTGTAGATGCGAACCGTGTTGCGGCCCTCGAATCCGTTTTGCGACGGCTTGGCGTCGAGTTCGCGCTCGAGCCGCGCGAGCGCATCGTTCAGCGCATCGATCAGCGCGAGCGGAATCGCATTCTCGACGATGGTGAAGCCGTCGGCGGCGATGCGCGCGACATGTGCGTCTCTGGTTGCGGCGTCCATGGTGGCTCCCGAAGCGGACTGATTTCTTGTCATGAGACGGGCCGTCCGGCAAATCCGCGCCCACCCGGATCGGGCGAAATGTTCAGCGTTCTTGCAACCCCTGGTTAACCAAACCCTTGTATATCCTAAGTATTAACGATGTTTGCGGCCCGCTTTGTTGAGCCAGATTAATGCGGCCGCCCTCCGCCACTCCTATTTTTAACGCAAGGGCCGCACAGGCACAGGTTGTGCAACCGGCCCCCGAGCAGTTCGAGGATTTCGGCCGCGCGCGATAAGGAGCGAGGCCAAACATCTTCGAGCCATCGCTGCAAAAAAGGCAGGGACCACTGTCAGGCGCGATACGACCATCACGTCCGATGACATTCGAGTTTTAGGCAGGTCCCAATGCTGGAGAATATGGAAGTCGCCATTGTCGGCGCGAACGGGTTGTTCCGTTCCGGAATCGCGAGCCTGCTTTCGGGCTCCGCGAAGCGCGTGCACGAGCTGGGCGATCCCGCGGCCCTTCAACGATTGCTGGAAAGCGGAACGCGCATCGGCCTGGTGCTGATCGAAGCGGCCGGATTCAACGGAGACACAGCCGAGCATATCGCGCGACTGCGTGAACTGGCGCCCCGTGCGCAGATCGCCGTCTTGAGCGGCGAAGCGGATTCAGGCCGTATCGCCGCATCCTTTGCGGCCGGCGCCGACGGATTTCTGCTCAAGGATATTTCGGCGGGCACGCTGATCCAGTCTTTGCGCATGCTGGCGCTGGGCGAGAAGGTCTTTCCCATCGCGGAATTCTTCTCGAGCGGCGCGCCCGAGGCGCAAAGCGAACTCTCCGCGCGCGAGCGCGAAATCCTGCGCTGCCTCATCGAAGGCGATTCCAACAAGCGCATCGCCAATCGTCTCGGCATCACCGAAGCGACCGTCAAGGTGCATCTGAAAAGCATCCTGCGCAAAACGCGCACCGCCAATCGCACGCAGGCCGCGATCTGGGCCCTCAGAAGCGGCATGCGCAAAGAGGACGTCAAAAGCGAAAGCTCCCGCGCGGATCTGCGTGCCGCCCGCCACTGACGCGGCCGTCCATGCTCACAGGCCAGACCCCCAATCGACAAACCGCATGCTTGCGGCGCTTGCCAGGATTGGCCCGCTGCGGCACATTTCCAGCCAGAAAAAAGGCCGGTTTTCATGACGATTCACGTCGCGCCCTCCTTGGCCGAACGCTATGCGGCCAGCCGCGCGCTCAGCGAGGCGCTCGCAGCCCCGCTCAGCGCGGAGGATCAGGGCGTCCAATCCATGCCCGATGCGAGCCCGACCAAATGGCATCTGGCGCACACGACATGGTTCTTCGAGACCGTGATCCTGAAAACGCTTCCCGGTTATGCGCCGTTCGATGAGCGTTATGCATATCTGTTCAATTCCTATTATGAAGGCTTCGGCCCGCGCCATCCGAGGCCCCAGCGTGGCTTGCTGACGCGGCCCGGCGCGCGCGAGATCCTCGATTATCGCCGCCATGTCGACGAGCGCATGGCGGAACTTCTCTCCGACGATCATCCCCTCGCCCCGCTCATCGAGCTCGGCGTGAACCACGAGCAGCAGCATCAGGAACTCATCCTGACCGACATCAAACACGCCTTCTTCGCCAATCCGCTGCTGCCCGCCTATGCGCCCGCGCCCGCGCGGCCGGGCCAGTCCGCAACCGGTTTGCGCTTTATCGATCATGAGGGCGACATCGCCAGCAT
>DATIZS010000294.1:0-6516 GCA_035516955.1 Rhizomicrobium sp. | reverse complement strand
CATCGGCCGCGGCTATGACGACGGCATCGCGGCGGGGATCGCCGTGCTCGAAATGCTCGACCGCGCGGGAAGCAAGAAGATGTCGGCGCTCGTGGCGGAACTGCCCAAGACCTGGGGCTCGCCGACCATGGCGCCTTATTGCCCCGACGACAAGAAATACGGCGTCGTGGACCGGATGGTGAAGGAATACGAAGCGGCGAAAGCGCGCGGCGAAAAGATCCTCGGCCAGAAGATCGTGAAGCTCGTCACGGTCAATGGCGTGCGCGTGACGCTGGAAGACGGCACCTGGGCATTGGTGCGCGCGTCATCCAACAAGCCGTCGCTCGTCGTCGTCGTCGAAAGCCCGGTGTCGGAAGCGCAGATGCGCGCGATGTTCAAAGATCTCGATGCGCGCCTGAAGAAGCACGCGGAAGTCGGCGAGTACGATCAGAAGATTTGAACTCCCGCGTTATGCAGTTCCATCGTCCCGTGCTATTGTGGCGCGAGATGGGGAGACCGCCATGAAGCGCATAGCGATGATCGCCGCAACGGCCGTTCTTGCCTTGCCGGCATGGGCGGGCGAAACGCCCTACAATCCGGGCGGCGTACGCAACAATCCCTCGCCCGACCTGACGCGCTGCAATCAGGAAATCGAAGACGCGACGCGCAAACTGATTTTCCTGCCGCAGGACAATCCGAACGGACACGCGATCGCGCTGGAACTGGAATATGCGCGCAGCGAATTCAGTCAGGGCCACGGACAGAAATGTCTCACGCGCGCGGAAAACGCGCTCAAGCTGGAGCAATAATCAGCTCAGCACATCCCACAACATCTTCGCCGCCGTGATGGCGATGAAGGCGGCGAAGACGAGCTTGAGGCGCTTCCTGTCCATCATGTGCGCGGCCGACGCGCCGATGGGCGCCATGAGAACGGAAACCGGCGCGATCAGGATGAAGCCGAGAAGATTCACATAGCCGAGCGAAAAAGGCGGCAGATGCGGCACGCCCCATCCCGCCGCGGCCAATCCGATGGTGGCGGGGATCGAAATGATGACGCCGAATCCCGCCGCCGTCGCGACCGCGCGGTGGATCGGATAATTGCACAGCGTCATGATGGGAACGCCGAGCGTTCCGCCGCCGATCCCCATCAGCGTGGAAACCGTGCCGATGGCGCCCGCGATCGTCCAGCCGCCCGCGCCGCCCGGCAGCGCGTTCGCCAGGCGCAGGCTTTCCCTGCCGAACGCCATGTTGATGGCGACCGGAATCGCGACAAGTGCGAAGATCAGCGCCAGCGTATTGCCGCTCGCCATGCGCGCGAGAAACGTGCCGAGAAGAACGCCGATCACCATGGGAATGACCCAGCTTTTCAGAAGCGCCCAATCGACCGCGCCGCGTTTGGCGTGCGCGCGCAGCGAGGAAATTGATGTGGGAATGATGGTGGCAAGCGAGGTGCCGATTGCGAGATGCATGCGCACGGTCTCGTCGAATCCGAGGCCCGCGAAGACGTGATAGAGCACCGGCACGATCACGATGCCGCCGCCCACGCCCAGCATGCCCGCGATCAATCCGCCGACCACGCCCGCGATGACGAGCCCGAGCGCGAATATGCCCAGATCGTCGCGCGAAGCGAGAAAGCCCAGATTCAAATAACCACCCTCCCCTTGAGGGAGGGTCGAAATTTGCAAAGCAAATTTCGGGGAGGGGTCATGCCACCTCTCTATGCAATTCACCCCTCGCCGAAAAATCCTTCGCTTCACTCGAATTTTTCGGCCCTCCCTCAGGGGGAGGGCAGGAAAGCCGCGCCAGCGCATCGCGCAGGACGGAAATCCCGGCGCTCGCCCGCGTCGCATTCTCGCTCAAATGACGGCGGAAGGCGCGCGCGCCCGGCCGCCCCTTGAAAAGCCCGAGCATGTGTTTGGTCATCGTGTTGAGCCGCACGCCCTTGCCGAGTTCGGCGGAAACATAATCGACATAGGCTTCCACGACGTCATCGAGATCCTTCGTTTCGCCGCCGAAGAAACGCGCATCGACATGCGCCAGCATCGCCGGGTTCTGATAGGCCGCGCGGCCCAGCATCACGCCGTCCGCGCGGGCGAGATGGGTTTCGGCCTCGTCCAGCGTCGCGATCCCGCCATTGACCACGATGGCGAGATCGGGATTTTCGGCCTTCACGCGATAGACGAGATCGTAATCGAGCGGCGGCACTTCGCGGTTTTCCTTGGGCGACAATCCGTCGAGCCAGGCCTTCCTCGCATGCACGGCGACGACGCGCACGCCCGCTTCGCGGATTGCCGCGATCGTTTCGCGCAGCGCATGTTCCGGGTCCTGATCATCCACGCCCAGGCGGCATTTCACCGTGATGGGAATCGAAACCGCCGCCCGCATCGCCGCCACGCAATCGCCGATGAGCGCGGGCTCGCGCATCAGGCAGGCGCCGAAGCGGCCCGATTGCACGCGATCCGAAGGGCATCCCACATTCAGATTGATCTCGTCATAGCCGGAATCGGCGCCGATCTTCGCGGCCTCGGCGAGCCGCGCGGGCTCCGCGCCGCCAAGCTGCAACGCCACGGGATGCTCGCGGGCATCGAATCCGATCAGCCGCGCGCGGTCGCCGCGGATGACCGCTTCCGCCGTCACCATCTCGGTATAAAGACGCGCGCGCGCCGAAAGCAGGCGATGGAGCATCCGGCAATGCCGGTCGGTCAGCTCCATCATGGGTGCAATACAAAATTTATGTGCTTGATTTTGCTGCATTATTTCGATATATTCCAAAGGCTTGTGAGGCGACGTTCACACTTTTTCGTATCCGAAAATACGCTCGTTTTCGCCAGCATTCGAGACCTGAGTGTGTTGGTTTTGTGCACGAAAAGAGCGTCGGTCATGGCCACGATCAGACAATTACCATCCGGACGCTGGCAGGTCCAAATCCGCCTTAAAGGCCGCAAGGCGAGTGAGACATTCCTGCGCCACGATCATGCGCGTGAGTGGGCAACAGACACGGAGACGCAGATCGATCGCGGTCATGCACCGTCTGGCCGGCGCGCACGCAGCGCAAAAACATTCGGCGCACTTATTGATTTGCATATCGATGACATGAAAGACGTCGGAAAGCCGCTAGGCAGATCGAAATCTGCAACGCTCGCGATGCTGCAGCGCGAGCTAGGTGCACTCAAAATAACAGATATTGATCGCGAACGCCTTATCCGCTTCGGCCGTGACCGCGCAAAAAATGGTGCCGGTCCCATGACTCTGGGTCAGGACATTGGCGCCATCAAACTGGTCATCTCGCATGCGGCTGCGGTCCATGGCGCGGAAGTGACCGTCGAGCCCGTCAATCTGGCTCGCATTGCGCTGAAGCGCCTCGGCCTCGTTGGCAAGGGCAACGAGCGTGACCGCCGCCCGACAGAGGAAGAGCTTGCCAAATTGTTCGAACATTTCGATGCCAATCCGCGGCAACTCATTCCGATGAGCCGGATCATCAAATTCGCGATTGCCACCGCAATGCGCCAGGAAGAAATCTGCCGGGCCACTTGGAGCGATCTCAACACGCGCACCAAGATGCTGACGATCCGGGACCGAAAGGATCCGCGCGCGAAAAAGGGCAACGATCAGCGCATCCCTCTGCTTGGTGTCTCAGGATACGATGCTGTCGCGTTGATCGAAGAGCAGCGCTCCATCCGTGGAAACGAAGATGACCGCATATTCCCCTATGCGCACAAATCGGCGGGCACGGCATTCACGCGGGCTTGCAGAGACCTCAATATCGAGGACCTGCACTTCCACGACCTGCGGCACGAAGGGACCAGCCGGTTATTCGAGGCGGGATTTGCAATACAACAAGTGGCGCTGGTTACCGGGCATAAGGATTGGAAGATGCTGCGCAGCTACACGCATATAAGACCTGAAACGCTGCATGCCGTGGCAAATTCGATGACGGCATAGCGTTTTGCCGGACGGGGCGCGGTCTAGAATTGGTCTCTTCCATCTATGACCGAGATCATCAGCTTCGGGCTGTATCGCTCGATCACTCTCCGCGAAAACCCTACAGAACACTGCTTTCGCCGCACCGCACAAAAGAAATCTCGCGCGCGCGCTAATAAACACTCCCGCCTCGTTCGTATTACCAGTGTGGACGTAAGCTTCACTCCTCGAAAGTCAGGGAAGCTGGCGGAGGATGGCAGACACGAACGACACGAATCTCGAAGGCGCCGAGCTGCGTCGTAACGGCACCGTTATGGCTCAATCGGACGTCAACGACTGGTTTGTGCGCGAGGTTCTGCCGCTGGAGGCAATGCTGATGCAGTTTCTGCGCCGCGGCCGGCATAACAGCGCCGATCTGAAAGACCTTTGCCAGGACGTCTATGTCCGCGTGTATGAGGCTGCACAGAAGGAAATGCCGGTGCCAGCCAAGGCGTTTGTGTTTGCCACCGCACGCAACCTCCAGATCGACCGTGTCCGCAAGGAAAATGTCGTCCCGATCGAGGCAATGGCTGATCTCGATACGTTGGGCATTGCACTCGACGAGCCAGGCCCCGACCGAAGCGCAATCGCGCGTCAGGAATTGCGCCGTCTGCAAACGGCGCTGGATCAGTTACCGCCGCGCCAGCGCGATGCCGTGGTGATGCGCAAGGTCGAAGGCCTGTCGCGGCCCGAAATTTCTGCACGCATGGGCATCGCGGAGGCCACCGTATCCGTGCATCTGGCGGCTGGCATGGCGGCGCTTGCTGATTTCTTCCACACCAAAATGACCGAACCGGGGGACAAGTCGTGAGCAAATTGCCGCGCGCGAGCAATCCCTTGAAAACGGCGAGTGCGGTGCAGGCCGAAGCCGCGCACTGGCTGGAGCGCAGCGAGCGTGCCGATTGGGATGGCGCCGCGAAGGCCGAGCTTGATGCCTGGCTTGCCCAATCACCCGCGCACATGATCGCGTTCCTGCGTGTGCGCGATGTGTGGCAACGCGCGGAGCGGTTGCAGGCGCTGACTCCCTCTGTGCCCGAAAACGCCGCTCCACCCGAACGGCGCGTGAAGCCGGTGCTACTTGCGCTGGCGGCAGGCCTTGGCGCGCTCGCTGTGTTGGGTGTTGTCGGCGCGCGTTACGTGATTACACCGCAGGTGAAAACCTATTCCACCGATATCGGTGGACGTGAGCTTGTTGCTTTTGCCGATGGCACGCAGATCGAGCTGAACACCAACACGGTCGTGCGTACGCGCATGACGACGCAGTCGCGCACGGTCTGGCTTGACAAGGGCGAGGCCTATTTCCGCGTGCATCACGATCCCGCCCATCCTTTCACGGTGATTACGGACGGCCATCGCATCACCGATGTAGGAACGAAATTCGTCGTTCGCCGCGATGCTGGTCGCTTGGAAGTGGCGCTGCTCGAAGGCCGCGTACGTTTCGGCGCGGCCGATGCCAAATCGAATGCCGGTTCCGATCTTCTCACGGCAGGCGATCAGGCGGTCGCCACGGCCAACTCGGTATCAGTGCAGAAGGTTCCGCTGACGGCGCTGAAGAACGAGCTTTCGTGGCGCAGCGATATGCTGGTGTTCAACCACACCACACTTGCCGAAGCCGCTCGCGAGATCAATCGCTACAACCGCCGCAAGCTCGTTGTCGCTGATCCATCAGTCGGCCGGCTCACCATCGGTGGCACATTCGCAAAAAACGATATCGGCGCACTCACATCGGCAGCGCGCGAGCTTTTCAATCTGCGCGTGGAGGAACATGGCGACGAGATCGTGATCTCGCGCTGAAAATTTGGGCGGCCCGCTTCTGCGCGGGCCAATGAACAGGGGGGACCATGGCACGGACCACATATCTCAAGGCGGCGTTGACGGGCGGGGTGAGTACGCTCGCGCTTATGGCGCAGGCGTATGCTTCGAATTTCAACATTCCCAGCGGCGATTTGAAAAGCGCGCTCGACAGTTACGCCCAGCAGACCGCGGTTGCGCTGCTCTATCCCGAAGGGGCGATCGAGGGCGTGCACACGCGCGGCGCGCAAGGCGATCTTTCAGCCCGCGATGCGCTAACGCATATCCTTGCCGGTACTGGCTTTGTCATGCATGCGCATGCGGATGGCGCGATCACCATCGTGCGCGAACCGCGCAAGTCGTCCGACAGTGCTCCGCTCATGCGGCTCGCAGATAACGTGAGGCCCGCGAACGCGGCCGCGAGCGTTGAGACAGTTGTCGTCACGTCGTCGAAGATCAAGGGCGATATTCAGACGGTTCCGATTGCGATCACGGCGCTCTCGCAGGAACAACTCACCTCACGCCAGATTGCGGGCGGCCCGGACCTCGTGAAGGAAGTTCCGAACCTTACGTTCTCAAAGACGAACTTCACCGGCTACAACATCCAGATCCGCGGTATCGGCACGCAGGCGATTTCAGTGACGACCGATCCGGCGGTTGCAGTGGCGTTCAACGATATTCCGTTCATCCGCAATCATTTCTTCGAGCAGGAATTCTTCGACGTTTCCCAGGTGCTCGTCTTGCGTGGGCCGCAAGGCACGCTTTATGGGCGCAATGCGACGGCGG
>DATIZS010000293.1:0-5592 GCA_035516955.1 Rhizomicrobium sp. | reverse complement strand
TTTGCTATTTCTTGCCTGCGATCTCGCGATCCATGCGCTTGAGCAGCGCTTTGGTCGGATAACCGTCGGCGGCAAGCCCGCGTGCGCTCTGATAGGCGCGCAGCGCCGCGCGCACCTGATGGCCGAGAACGCCGTCGATCGCGCCCGGATCGTAGCCCAGCGTTTTCAGATCGGTCTGGAATGCCATGCGTTCGTCGCGCGTCATCGGCTGTTCGCTGCGCGGCCAGGCGGCGATGATCGGCGCATCGCCCACGATCTGGCCCGCCAGATAGCACACGCCCAGCGCATAGCTCGCCGCATTGTTGTATTTCAGGACCACGTTGAAATTGTGCAGCACCATGAAGGCGGGCCCGCGGCTGCCTGCCGGCAGATAGATCGCGCCTTCGCCGGGTCCTTGCGGCAGGGCCGCGCCGAGCGCAGTACGCACGCCCACCTTGCGCCAATCCTCCATCGGCTTGAAATTCGCGGAATCGGCATCGGCGTAGGCAAAATCCTTCGGCAGCCTGATCTCGTATTCGCAAGGCTCGCCCGCATGCCATTCGGCCTTGTTCATCAGCGCCGCGGTCGAGGCGAGCGCATCGGCCGGCGAGGTCCACAGATCGATTCTGCCGTCGCCGTCGCCGTCCACCGCGTGATCGAGGAAAGACGAGGGCACGAATTGCGTATTGCCGAAGGCGCCCGCCCAGGACGACAGCATCTTCTTGGGATCGAGATGCTGTTCCTGCTCCATCTTGAGCGCGGCCAGGAGTTCGCGCCGCGCATATTCCTGCCTGGGTCCGTCATAAGCGAGCGTCGCCAGCGCCTCGAACATGTTGAAATTGCCCATCGACTGGCCGTAATTGCTTTCCATCCCCCAGATCGCCACGAGGATTTCGCGCGGCACGCCGTAACGCACCTTGAGCTTCTCCAGCATCTTGTCGTGATCGATCATCTCCTGCTGGCCGTTGGCGACGCGCAGGGGCGAGACGGCCGTGTCGAGATATTCCCAAACGGGCTTGATGAATTCCGGCTGCGCGAGGTTCAGCTCTTCGACGCGGGCATTGCGCGAGATGCCGGCCATCGAGCGATCATAGACTTCCGCGGAGATTCCGTGGTCGATGGCGGTTTGGCGGAAATCCTTCACGAAGGCGTAGAACTTGGCGTCTTCGTCGGGCAGCGGCGCCGGCACGGGCGCCTCCGCGACATGCGTCGCCTTCGCCGCGCCCGGTGCGCCGGTGGTGCAGGCCGAGAGCAGAACGGGGGTCAGCAGGCTCGCGCGCGCGATCGCGCGCCAATGGATATTCCTCAGCAAAGTCAATAACATACGCAAGACCCGACGCACCCGATGAGCCCCGATCCGCCTTGCATAGCACACGCCGCCCGCGGCGTTGACAGGGTGGACCCCAATGAATAGGTTCCGCGCCTCTTTTTCATAGCAAGGCCTCGCCCATGAAGATCCGCAATTCGCTGCGTTCGCTGAAAAAGCGCGACAAGGATTGCCGCGTCATCAGACGGCGCGGGCGGACCTATGTCATCAACAAGAAGAATCCGCGCTTCAAGGCGCGCCAGGGCTGAGTTCCGCGTCTGGCGCGAAGCCCGGTTCGCGGCTTAAGATTTCGCCATGCGTTTTCTTCTCGCACTCTCCATCGCGCTCGTTCCGGCAGCCGTTCACGCCGCGCCGCAGCCCAAGGACGGCACGGCGGGACAGATCGACAAATTGTTCGCCGAGCTCGCCCAGGCCGATTCCACCGAAGACGCGAAACCCATCGAGGATCAGATCATCGCGCTCTTTTCCCAATCGGGAAGCCCGAGCGTCGATCTTCTGATGACGCGCGCGCTCGCCGCCGAAGAGAACGGCGACAAGGACACCGCGCGCAAGATTCTCGATTCGGTGACGCAGATCGCGCCCGGCTATGCGGAAGGCTGGCACGAGCGCGGCGAGCTGCTCGCCGCCGCCGGCGACGACGAAGGCGCGATGATCTCGCTGCAGAAGGCGGTCGCGATCAATCCGCGCGAATTCGCCGCTCTTGCCGAGCTCGCGAGCCTGCTCGCCGATTACGGCGACAAATCCGCGGCGCTCGAACTCTACCGCAAGGCGCTCGCGCTCGATCCCAAGATGCTCGATGTCGATAGGCGCGTGCGCGAGCTTTCGCGCGATGTCGAAGGGCAGGGGATCTAGCTCCCGCCCACGAACGCCACGCGCAGGAGATTGGTCGAGCCCGGCGTGCCGAGCGGAACGCCCGCGGTGATGACGATGCGCTCGCCGGGCCTCGCAAATCCCTCGCGATAGGCGATCTGGGCCGCGCGCTCCACCACGTCGTCGAGATCGTGCGCGTCTTCGGTCAACACGCAATGAAGCCCCCAGGCGATCGAAAGCCTGCGCGCGGTGGATTCGGCCGGGGTCAGCGCGATGATGGGCGCTTCGGGCCGCTCGCGGGCGGCGCGCAATCCCGTCGATCCCGATTTCGTCCAGCACACGATGGCGCGCGCATGCAGCGTATGCGTCACTTCGTGGACGGCGGCGAGGATCGCGTCTGGCGTGTTCTCCTCGGGCGGCGAACGCTGCGCATCGATGATCGACTGGTAGAGCGGATCGTTCTCCACCGCGGCTGCGATCCGGTCCATCATCGCAACGGCTTGCGCGGGGTAAGCGCCCGAAGCGGTTTCGGCCGAAAGCATCACGGCATCGGCGCCTTCGAACACGGCCGTCGCCACGTCGGAGACCTCGGCGCGCGTCGGCCCCGGCGCCGCGATCATCGATTCCAGCATTTGCGTCGCCACGATCACGGGCTTTCCGGCTTTGCGCGCCGCGCGCGTGATCTGCTTCTGGCGGCCGGGCACCATTTCGAGCGGCAGCTCCACGCCCAGATCGCCGCGCGCCACCATCAGCGCATCGGCGAGCTCGACAATGCCGGGAAGCTGCTCCAGCGCCTTGGGCTTTTCGATCTTGGCGAGAACGCCGACGCGCCCGCGCGCGAGCTTTTTCACCTCCGCCACATCGTCGGGCCGCTGCACGAAGGAAAGCGCCACCCAATCGACGCCGAGTTCGAGCGCCGCCGCCAGATCGGCGCGATCCTTCTCGGTCACCGCCGAAAGCGGAACCATCGTGTCGGGCAGGTTCACGCCCTTGCGGTCGCTGAGTTCGCCGCCCACTTCCACGATCGCATCCGCGCAATCGCTTTCCACCTTGCGGATGCGCAGGCGCACGCGCCCGTCATCGATCAGAAGCGCATGTTTCAATTTCAGCGCGGCGAAGACCTCGCCGTGCGGAATGGGAAGAACAGCCGCATCCTTCGACGTTTCCGCGCGCACGAGCCTCACCGGCTCGCCTTCCTTCAGCATGATCTTGCCGCCGGGAAGCTGGCCCAGCCGGATCTTCGGCCCCTGCAGATCGACGAGGATGCCGATGGGCCGCCCGGCTTCCTTTTCGAGCGCGCGCACGCGGCCGTGAAGCGCGGCAAGCTGCGCATGGTCGGTGTGACTCATATTGATGCGGAAGGCGTCGGCGCCCGCCTCGAACAGCTTCTTGATCTCGGCCGGCGCCGAGGAGGCGGGGCCCAGAGTCGCCAGGATCTTCGTCTTGCGGATGCGGTGCATCTGTTTCAATCCGAAAGCCATTGTGCGTAATCCGGCTTCTCGCCGGTATCCACCGCGAAGAAACCTTTCCGGTCGAAGCCGCGCCGCGCACAGCCGCCGCGGCCCGCAATCCGGAAGCGCTTCCTGATCGAAACGCAGAAGCTGCGGCTTCCGGCCCAGCTTCCCGGCCCGCCGTCGCTGGCATAGAGGTAATAATACCGCGCGTCGAGCGGCCTGGTGAGCAGCGTCTGGCAGGCCTTGGGCGCGATGGTCCACCAGCCCGCGCTCGCCCAGTCCGTGCCGTCGAAATAGCCGAGCGCCACGCGGGCCGGATGCGCCGTTCCGTTGCAGACAGCAAAAGAGGCCTCGGCCGGCGAAACCAGCGCGAGAAAGAGAAGGACGGGCAGGATCCGGCGCATTTGCGTGAAAACTGTGTCGCTTATGGGCCTTGCGCTGTCAACGCGAGGCAAAGGAAAGTGGGCGCCATGACCTCCTTCGAACGAATCGCGGGCACGCGCGGGCCGCTCCTTTTTGTCTGCGATCATGCGTCCAGCGCGCTTCCCGAAGCCTATGGGAGCTTGGGTCTCGATGCGGCCACCTTCGCCACCCACATCGCCTCCGACATCGGCGCGGCCGAGGTCACGCGCGCGCTTGCCGCAAGCTATGGCGCGAGCGCGATCCTGGCGCGCTGGTCCAGGCTCCTGATCGATCTCAACCGGGGCGCCGACGATCCCACGCTCGTCATGAAGCTCTCCGACGGGCGCATCATTCCCGGCAACCGCGAGGCCGATGCGGGCGAGATCGCAAAGCGGCTCGCCGAATTCCACGCGCCCTATCATGGGGCCATCGAGGCCGAGATCGCGCAAATGGGCGGCGTGCCGGTGCTCATCTCGATGCATTCCTTTACGCCGGTGTGGAAAGGCTTCCGCCGCCCATGGGAGGTCGGCGTGTTGTGGGATCGCGACGGACGGCTCGCGCTGCCGCTCATCGATGCGTTCCGCCGCGCCGGTTTCAATGTGGGCGACAACGAGCCTTACTCCGGCGAGCTCGAAAACGATTGCCTGTATGCCCATGGCACGATGAACGGGTTGCCGCATGTGCTGATCGAGATGCGCCAGGATCTGATCGCGAGTGCCGAAGCCGCCCGATCATTTGCCGCGCGGCTGAAGCCCATCCTCGACGAGGCCCTTGCCAATATGGGCGCGCCGGAATTGAAATTCACCCGGCCCCTCACGGGAGGAACCGCCATGGACGAAAAGACGCGCACCGAGCTGGAAGCGGCCGTGTTCCGCCGCCTCGTCGCGCATTTGAGGAAGCGCACCGACGTGCAGAACATCGACATGATGATCCTCGCCGGCTTCTGCCGCAATTGCCTGGGCGACTGGTATCGCGAAGCGGCCGCCCAAAAAACTATCGTATTGGAAAAGGACGAAGCGCGCGAGATCGTCTATGGCATGGCGCCTTCGGAATGGAAGACGCGTTACCAGAAAGAAACCACGCCCGAGAAACAGGCCGCCTTCGAACATGCGCAAAAAACCCACAGCTAGCGCCGCAAGGCCCGTTGCGCCTCGCCGCGCCGCCGCGCTAGTTTCCGCGGCCCCGAAAAAGAGCGCATCGAATATGGCCAAATCCGGCTTCGCGAAAGAGCATCTCAAATCCTTCATCGAGCGAATCGAGCGCCTCGAAGAGGAAAAGGCCGCACTCGCCGCCGACATCCGCGAAGTCTATTCGGAGGCCAAGGGCACGGGCTTCGACACCAAGATCATGCGCCAGGTGGTGCGCCTCAGGAAGATGGAATCGGCGGAGCGCCAGGAGATGGAGGACTTGCTAGATACGTATAAGCGCGCTCTGAACATGACATCATGAGGTGTCGTCATTCGCGAATGGCGGCAATCCTATCTCGCCATTCAGATATTGCTCGATTTTAGTGGACGCCTCGCGCAGTTTCGTGGCTCGTCGCTGCAGAACGAGCAAGAGCTTCTCGAGGTCGCTGGTCGAGGGTCTGTAGTCTTCCGCGGCACCTCTCAGAAGCAAGAC
>DATIZS010000292.1:0-8133 GCA_035516955.1 Rhizomicrobium sp. | reverse complement strand
CTTTTCTTTACGACAAGTTCCATGGCGCGAGCTTAGTCGAAATTGGGAATTAAAGAACAGACGCATCCGCCATCTTGGGCAGCAGCATCGACGCCTCATAGGCCGAAAGCGCGCGGCTCGCCATGCCGGGCGAAATGCCTTTCGCTTCGGCGGCGGCAATCAGCGCGTTGGACGGCGTGCTCGCCGGCTGCGCCATTTGCGCGCCCAGAAGCGGCGTCGGCGCATGCGTCGCCACCTGCGACGTATCGGCGGCGGCGACTTGCGTGGTCTTGTCGTCCTCGCCGGTGACGAAGGCATAGACCATGTCGCCCAGATTCTCGCCCGCGACCTTCTCGAAGGCGAAATTGGCGACGGAGGAAGCAAGCCCCGTGAGGCCGCCATAGAGCGTATCGCCCGCGATCTGCTCCAGCGGCTTGATCGTGTCGCCCGTCAGGTGGCGATAGATCGTGGAGATGATCGGGATATGTTGAAGCGGATTGATGATGTCGAGGAGATCGTCGAAGGAAAAGCCGTCATCGGTCTGATCGGTGCTGGCGGCAGACGATGTGCCGGCGCCCGCCTGCGCGGCCGAAGCCTGAACCGGACTGAGCGCGACGGCAGTCATAGGCGGACCTCCGGGTACGCAGGAAGCAAGCCCCTTGCCATGCGCAGTGCCGCCGACTGCCTTGTTTTTCGTTGCTTGCCGATGCGAAGCCGGCAGGAATTGCCGGGCTAAATGAGATGCCCGCCCTTTTCGGCCTTGGTACGCAAGTATGCGCGGTTGTGCTCATTGTCGGGGAAGGAATGGGCCACGCGCTCCACGACCTTGATTCCGGCGGCTTCGAGGGCCGCGACTTTTTCGGGATTGTTGGTGAGAAGCCGCACCGATTTGTAGCCGAGCAGCGAAAGCATTCTGGCCGCGATTCCATAGAGCCGCTCGTCGGCCTCGAAGCCGAGGCGCTCATTGGCCTCCATCGTGTCGAAGCCCTGATCCTGCAGGCGATAGGCGCGCAGCTTGTTGATGAGGCCGATGCCGCGGCCCTCCTGCGCGAGATAGAGCAGGATGCCGCCGCCCGCCTTTTCGATGGTCTCGATGGCGCCCCGGAGCTGCTGGCCGCAATCACATTTCAGCGAGCCGAGCAGGTCGCCGGTGAAGCATTCGGAGTGAAGCCGCGTCAGCACGGGTTGATCCGTAGGCGGAGCATTGACGACGATCGCGTAGTGCTCCGGCGCACCGTCGCCCGCGCGGAAGGCGGCGAGTTCGGCGTTCTTCGCGCCCTCGAGCGGCACATGCGCGCGCGTGACGAGATGCAATGTGCGCACGACTTCATCATCGTAATGGACGATATCATCGGCATCGATTTCGAACGTGCCTGCGATTTTCGCATCGCGCGAAATGATTGCGGCCGGAAGAAGCCCCGCCAGTTTGGCAAGCCTCACCGCGGCGGCATAGCGCGCGGGTAACGCCTCTCTCACCGCATCGAAAGGGCCCTTGAGCGGCTCGGCGAGATCGGCGGTGGGATCGGCGATGGCGCGCAGATGGGCGGCGCGAATGGGCCGCTCCAGTTTTATCGCGACCACGTCAGGCGTGTAGAGCCGCATCTTGAGCGTGCGTGCGCGCGCATGGCTGAGCACCAGCAGCGCCGCGCCGGGAAGGCTTTCGATGTTTGCATCGCTCGCGGTTTCGACGGCGAGCGCGGAACTCGCGCCCGCGCCGTCGCGGATCGTCACGCCGGCGCCGCGGCGCATGCGCGCCACCGCTTCGGCAACGCGCGCGATCGCCGTTTCACCGCGATTTTGCCCCAAATTCCCGTTCATACTCTTCACATACACCGCCGCCCCAAATCCGGGTAGAGTTGGGGCAAAGCAGGGCCATGTTTACCCAGGGAGAAGCCATGCCGAGTGCCAAGCGCGTTCTTTTGGTCGACGACGATCAGATGCTCAGATCATCCCTTGCCGAACAGCTGGCCGCCGAAGGCGATTATGCCCCGGTGGAAGCGGGTTCCTGCGCAGAGGCGCGCGCCCTGGCGCGCGAGGGGCTCTATGAATTCATGATCCTCGATGTCGGCCTGCCGGACGGCGACGGGCGCAAGCTCGCCCGCGAATTGCGCGATGCGGGCATCGTCTGCCCCATCATTCTTCTCACCGCCAAGGATTCCGACGCCGACACGATCGAAGGGCTTCAGTCGGGCGCCAACGACTACATCACCAAGCCGTTCCGTTTCGCCGTCTTGATGGCGCGGGTGCATGCGCATCTGAGGAGCCACGAGCAAAGCGAGGAAGCCGTCTATCGCATCGGCCATTACACCTTCCGCCCGAGCGCCAAGGTGCTGGTGGACGAGAACGGCAAGAAGATCCGGCTGACGGAGAAGGAAACCAACATCCTCAAATTCCTCTACCGCTCCGGCCAGACCGTGGCGCGCGAGACTTTGCTGCACGAGGTTTGGGGCTATAATCCCGCCGTCACCACGCACACGCTGGAAACCCACATCTACCGCCTGCGCCAGAAAATCGAGGCCAATCCCGGCCAGGCGCAAATCCTGGTGACGGAAAGCGGCGGATACAGGTTGGTCGCCTGAAAATTCGTCGCTAGTTTGTTCTCCTGCGGCGGAGGCATCTCTAACCTGCAAATTGAGCGTGATACGCTTAACTGTGGGGACACCCTATCTGTGGGCCGGGACGCCTTGAGAGGCCAAGAACATGACGAGCAAACTGAAATCCATGGCAGGGGGCGCGGCCGCAGCGGCGGTGCTGATCGTGCCCGCGGCTGCGCAGACAGACTGGATGAGCCTGCCCGAGAAGAACGCCGACGTTCACGCCGTGAAGGTGGAGGACGTGGTCGGCAACCTCACGGTCAATGTGCGCGATACGGGTCCGATGACCGTCAATGTCTCGGGCACGAAGGAACGGGTCCGCGATATCGAGATCACCTCCATCGGCAGCAAGCTCATCATTTCGGGCTCGGGGCCGGATAACCAGTCGGTCTGGGACTGGCGCAACTGGTTCAATTTCTCCGATCAAGGCCACAACCGGCCGGCCGATCTGATGATCAAGGTGCTGGTGCCGAAGGGCGCCGACGTGAATGTCGAGGATCTGGTGGGCGACGCCACCATCGGCGACACCATGGGCCCGCTGCGTTTCGAGGCCACCGCCACCAAGGCGCGCATCGGCCGGGTTTCGAGCGCCCATGTCGCGATGGACGGCACGGGCCGTGTCGATATCGCGGCGGTCGACGGCCCGCTCGATCTTTCCATCGCGGGATCGGGCAAGGTCGCGGTCGGACCGACCAGGAAAGTGAGCGCCGATATCGCGGGCGCCGGCGATGCGACGCTGGGGCCGATCGCGGGCGGGCTCGATCTCGATATCGCGGGCTCGGGCGACATCACGGCGGCGAGCGTGCGCGGGCCGGTCGATCTCGACATCGCCGGTTCCGGCTCGGTCAAGATCGCGAGCGGCGAGGCCAATCCGCTCCATGTCGACATTATGGGATCGGGCAATTTCACCTTCGGCGGCGTGGCGGTCGATCCGCATATCGATGCGCTCGGCTCCGGCACGGTCAGGCTGAAATCTTATCGCGGCAAGCTTTCCGCCGAAGGCATGGCGAATGTGAAGATCGGCGAGTAGTTCCCTCACTTTTCCAAAAACAAAACCGTCATGGCCCGTTCCAAGCTGTCGCTAGGAACTGTCCGGGCCATCCATTTTCTCAAAGAGTAAAAATTGGATCGCCCGCATAGTCGCTAGCGGCAGCGTAGCGACGGGCGATGACGGAGGGGATCAGTGGCACGCCCCATCCGGCAGCAGGATGTAATTCATCTGATCGAAGCGCTTGGTCGTGAGCAGCGTCGCTTCCATGTCGCCGCGTTCGACCGCCTTCTTCAGATCGCCGCCGAGAATATTCTTCAGATAATCGCGCGCATCCTGCGGCAAGGGCTTGTCGCCTTCCCATACGATCAGGCATGGGCCGGCGACCGGCGCACCGAAGGCGAAACGCGGGAAACCCGGCGCCACCACACGCGAATCGAGGAACCAGTAGCGCAGATTTCCGGCGAGATCGTATTCGGGCGCGAGAATCGTGCCGCGTGCGAAACCGGCGTGGCGAAGCTGCTCCGCATAGGTCTGCATCGGCCAATATTCGCGGCATTTGCGGCAATCGGCGCCATGCGTGTGATACATGACGATGCGCGCCGCCGCCACGCCGAGCGCGAAGACGAGCGCGACGATGGCGAAAATCCTGTGCGCGCGTTCGCTCGAACCCGTGATCTTCACGCGCAGGAAGAACCAGATCGCGAACGGCATCGCCACCTGATGCATCCAGCGCGGCTTGAAGCTTTCGGCGCCGACGAAGAACACCGCCGCCAGCATCATCAAGGCGCCCGCGATCATGGCGATTTCGAGCACGCGCAGCCAATCGCGGTCTTCGTCCTCGCCCGCGCCGCGAAGCGGTTTGCAGGCGGGCCAATAAAGCAGCGGAATCAGCAGCGCCGCGGGAACCACGAAGCCGATCAGCGCGAGCACGAGATTGCCCGCGCCCTTCAGCCAGTCGAGCGGATTAAGGCCCGCGCCCGTTCCGTGCGTTACTTTCTCGGCCAGCGAGAATAGCGAATATTCATGGGCCGCCGCCCACCAGGCATAGGGCGCCACGATCAGTGCCGCCAGCAGCAGCGCGCCGATCAGAGACGTGACCTTGATCCTCGCGCGTAAACGCGGCGTCCATGCGATTCCTATCGCGAGCGCGACGGGCAATATTGCGAACACATATTTGGAGAGGATCCCGAACCCGATCGTGAGACCGAGCAGAAGATAATCGCCGTTCGATCCTTTCGAGACGACACGCGCCGCCGCCCACAGGAACGCCGCCAGCATCGTGGCGAGCAGCACCGTGTGCATCAGATCGATATGCGGCAGATAGCCCATCACGAATGTGGTGATAAGCGCGAAGGTGGCAAGCGCGGCCAGCTTGGTGTCGCGAATAATGATGCGGGCCGCCGCGAAATAGGCGACGAGGCCCGCACCCATCAGCACATATTTCAAAAGGAAGAACGCGGCGCGGCTGCCGCCCGTGGCTTCGAGCGTGGCCCAGGACAGCCAGGTGATGAGCGGCGGATGGCGGAAGCGATAGCCCCATTGCAGCGACTGGCTGAACAGCAATTGCTCGGTTTCATCGAGCGTGAAATTGGGCGTGCAGAAGAGCCGCACCAGGAAATGCAGCGCGCAATAGAGAACGAGGATCGAGGCCACCGCGCGCGGCTCGGCCAGCACCTGCCAGGCGTTTTGCGGTTTCGTCATGGACGGGGAATTTCGCGGCCTTCTGCGCGCGTGCCGCGGCGGATGAGCCAGAAGACGCCGAAGAGATCGAAGATGCCGGCGCCCAGCCGCCCGAAGAATCCGTATTTCGAGACGCCCGCCGCGCGCGCGCGATCCTCGATCGGCACTTCCATCGTCCGATAGCCGGCACGGCGCACGAGCGCGGGCAGGAACCGGTGCATGCCGTCGAAGAAGGGAAGTTTGAGCGCGATGTCGCGGCGGATGAGCTTGAAGCCGCAGCCCGTGTCGCGCGTGTTGTCGCGAAGCAGGTTGCGGCGCACGAAATTGGCGATGCGCGAAGAGAGGAACTTGATGATGCCGTCATTGCGCCGCTTGCGCACGCCGCAGACGATGCCGAGCGCGGAATCGGGCGCGGGCGCATTCAGCATCTTCCATACGCGCGCGACATCGGCGGGATCGTTCTGCCGGTCGCCGTCGAGCGTCTGGATCCAGGGCGCGCGCGCGGCCCAGAAGCCGGTGACGAGCGCCGCACTTTTGCCCGCCCGGGCCTTGTGCCGCAGCACGCGGACTTTGGGATTCTTCAACGCCTCATCGAGCTCGGCGGGCGTGGCGTCGGAGGAGCCGTCGTCCACGAACACGATCTCGAAGGCGCAGACGCCCGCAAGCGCGGCCTCCACCTCCGCCAGCAAAGGCAGGATGTTGCCCGCCTCGTTATAGACCGGCACAAGCACGCTCAGTTGCAGCGATTGGTCCATGGAAGCTCCAGCCGGAATTCGAGTAGCCCGGATTTCCGCATTTCGGCAAGCGCTTCCATGTTTAACAGGCGTTAACGCATCGCCCCCTACCTTGGCCATGACCGGCGAGGACCGCCATGGCCAAGCCATCCAGACCCCAGCCACGCGCGCAGGCGAGCACTGGCCGCCCGCGCAGGCGCAAGCGCAAATCCGCGCGCACCTGGCCCTATGCGCTCGCCCTGCTTTTCGCCTGGGCGCTGATCCTGGGCCTGGTGGCGTGGTCGCACTGGATATCGGGCCTGCCGGACGTGAACGGGCTTCTCGCCCGCGGCCCCTCGCATGACATCACCATCCTCGACATGCATGGCAAGCTGATCGCGCGGCGCGGGCTGACCCGCGGCGAGATGGTCTCCGCGAAAGAGCTTCCTCCTTATGTGCCCAATGCCTTCATCGCCATCGAGGACCGCCGCTTTCGTTCCCATTTCGGCATCGACGCCATCGGCATGGCGCGCGCGGCCGTCGCCAACATGGTGGCGGGGCATGTGGTGCAGGGCGGCTCGACGATCACGCAACAATTGGCGAAGAACCTCTTCCTCGAACCGGATCGCACCTTCGACCGCAAGATGCAGGAGGCGCTGCTCGCGATTTATCTGGAGTCGCGCTATTCGAAGGACGAGATCCTCACGCTCTATCTGAACCGCGTCTATTTCGGCGCGGGCGTTTATGGCATCGAGGCCGCGGCCGAGCGCTTCTTCGGCAAACCCGCGAGCGACCTCTCCGTCACAGAAGCCGCGATGCTGGCGGGAAGCGTGAAGGCGCCGGCGCGATTCAATCCATTGGCCGACGCGGATGCCTCCGTTGCGCGCGCCCATGTCGTGCTCGAAGCGATGCGCGAGGCAGGCTTCATCGATGCGCGCGCCTGCGCGCAAGCAGAGGCGACGCGACCGCGCATCTTCCGCGGCACGGCCACGCCCGATTCCGGATATTTCGTCGATTGGGTGATCTCGCGGCTCGGCGGTTATGTGGGCGAGGTGGACGAGCCCATCATCGTCCAGACCACATTCGATCTCGGCGCCGAGGCCGAAGCCGAACACGCGGTGACTTTCGGGCTGGCACAGGAAGGCGCCAAATATCGCGCGCGCGAAGCCGCACTCGTCGCCCTTTCGCCCGATGGTGCTGTGCGCGCCATGGTGGGCGGGCGCTCTTATTCCGCGAGCCCCTTCAACCGCGCGACCGACGCGATGCGCCAGCCGGGCTCGGCTTTCAAGCCGTTCGTCTATCTCGCCGCCTTCGAGCATGGGCGCACGCCCGGCGACACGATGAACGATGCGCCCATCGATATCCACGGCTGGAAACCTTCCGACTTCGACAATGAATATGCGGGCGAGATCACGCTCAGCGATGCCTTCGCGCGCTCCTCCAATTCGGTGGCGGCGCAATTGACCGAGGAAGTTGGCCCCAATGCGGTGACGGCGGTTGCGCACCGGCTCGGCATTTCATCGCCGCTTGCGGCGATGCCTTCCATCGCGCTCGGCACTTCCGATATCACGCCGCTCGAATTGACGGCGTCTTACGCGCCCTTCGCCAATGGCGGCACGCAAGTTTCGCCTTACGGCATCGTTACGATCCGCACCCGTGCGGGCAAGGTTCTCTACGAACACAAATCCTCGAACGAAGCCACGGTGATGAGCCCGCAAAATGCCGCCGCCGTGACGCAGCTGATGGTGGCGACGGTGACGGACGGAACAGGCCGCAACGCGCGCCTCGACGAACGTCCCAGCGCGGGCAAGACCGGCACGACGCAGGATTACCGCGATGCATGGTTCGTGGGCTTCACGGCCGATCTCGTTTGCGGGGTCTGGATCGGCAATGACGACAACCGGCCGATGAATCATGCGACCGGCGGCACCCTGCCCGCGCATATCTTCAAAGCTTTCATGGAAGAGGCCGAAAGCGGATTGCCGGTGAAACCGCTCGCCGCGCTCGTTGCCGAAACGCCCGCGACGCAAGCACCACAAGCGAAGCCGAACACGTTCGAAGACATATTGAACAGCCTCTTCGGCAGCGGAACTTAAACTTTATTGTCACGGCCCGCGACTGCGGGCCGCCCAGTTGGATTCTGCACGATCTGAGAAGCGAGAACTGGGTGGCCCGC
>DATIZS010000291.1:0-2295 GCA_035516955.1 Rhizomicrobium sp. | reverse complement strand
ATCGTCCGTCGAGGAGCCGCCGTTATCCCCCACCGAAGTATCCTCCGGCGCATTGGATAGAGTGTCCACAAATGACTCAGCTGCACCTTCGATGGCATCGATTACTCTGCCAACGTGACAGACGACGAACTCGCTCTGCGGGCAGGAACCATCACCTTCGCCGAGCGGCCTGTCGGCAGGATGGGCTCCGGCGTAGAGCGGGCTGCTGGCCTCTGAAGGCAGTTGAGCCGGCGGCGGATCCGTAAACGGCATTTTGGGAGCGGAGTCCGGAGCTGGAAGGTCAAACCGACACAAAGGACAAGGGACCGCAGCATGCACTTGCGGCGAGGGCATGCAGATAAAAGCGAATGCGGCAGCGAGGAAAGGGAAACGCATCAGCATTGCGCGAACCGCCGCTGATCATCGTTCGCGCAAAACACTACAGTTTTGGCATGTATCGCAAATCCGCCGCCTAAGTATCCCGCAGGGTCTTGTAATCCGGGCGCTGACAGACACATGACCATTTCCCCCATCGAATGATCCCGTCGTATCCACTCTACATGTTTCCAAGACAAAAGATACCAATTGGCGCGCGATGCCGTTCTTCCGGGGCTTGAAGGAATTGCGGGTCGCGGTGTGAGCGCGCGATAGTGCCTTCAGAACAACCGGAGGCGCGCCATGGATTACGAGCATCTCATCGTCCGCGAGGAAGGACCCACGCTGTGGGTCACGATGAACCGGCCGGAGCGGCTGAATGCGCTCAACCGCAAGCTCGTCGAGGAGCTGCGCGATCTTTTCACCGGGCTTTACTGGCGGCATGAGATACGCGTCGTGGTGCTGACGGGCGCCGGCCGCTGTTTCTGCGCCGGTTTCGATCTCAAGGAAGCGCCGGCCGGCAATGCGCCGGCGACCGTGGGCCGGAGCCTCACCGGCCAGCGCAGGATCAGCGAGATCGTGATGGCGATGCGCCGCTGCCCGCAGCCGATCGTGGCGCTGGTCAACGGACCGGCGAGCGGCGGCGGCTTCGCGCTGGCGCTGGCATCGGACGTGCGCATCGCGACGCCCACAGCGCGCATGAATGCGGCCTTCATCCGCATCGGGCTTTCGGCCTGCGATATCGGCGTTTCCTATTTCCTGCCGCGCATGATCGGCAGCTCGGCGGCGGCGGAGTTCATGCTCACCGGCCGCTTCATCGATGCCGAGCGCGGCCGCGAACTCGGACTGATCGCGAACGTGGTGGAGGAAAGCGAGCTCGAAAGCGAAGCGCGCGGCTTCGTGAAGGACATGCTGCACGCCACGCCCTTGGGCCTGCGCCTCACCAAGGAAGCGCTCAACCACGCCATCGACGCGCAGAGCCTGGAAGCGGCCATCGCCATGGAGGACCGCAACCAGATCCTCTGCGCGCAGGGCGAAGATTTCCGCGAAGGCGTGGCCGCCTTCCTCGAAAAGCGCGAGCCGAACTATGCGGGAGGACCGCAATGACGGATCGGCCGCGAAATTAGACAAAGTTATTGACTATCAAATAAATTCACTATAGACGGGCGGGCATGGCCGATGGACCGATCATCGAAGTCACCATGCCCGCGCTTCTGCGCGCAGCCCGCACGACCTATGGCGCGGCGATGCGCAAGGCGCTGGCGCAAGCAGGTTTCGACGACATCCCCAAGAACGGCATCTTCGTGATCGGCGCGATCAGCCGCACCGGCGCGCCGCTCGCCATGGTCATCAGGCTGCTCGGCGTCTCCAAGCAGTCCGCCGGGCAGCTCGTCGATGCGCTGGTGGAGCGCGGCTATCTCGAACGCGCGACCGACGAAGACGACCGCCGCCGTCTCACCCTGCGTTTGAGCGAACGCGGCCGCGCCGCCGCGAAAGTCTCGCGCGCGGCCGGCGAACGGGTCGACGCGGCGCTGCTGAAGAAAGTCGGGCGCGAGCGCCTCGCCCACGCGCGCGAAACGCTGATGGCGCTGATCGCCTTGAAGGAGGACGAAGCATGAGCCCTGCACTTGCCGTCATCGCGCTCTGGGGCGCTTTCGCGCTGTCGTGGATCGCCGCCGCGCCCTGGAGCAGCACGGTCGAAAAGCGCATCGGTTTGAGCCGCGAGATCGTCTACCGCATCGTGCTCATCGCGGGCGGCATCGTTTTCTTCATTCCTGCGCATGGCTACGAGGGACCGTTGCGTCTCTGGTATGTGCCGTTCGAGACGGTGTGGCCGATCGTCGGATTGATCTTGCTGGGCTTTCTCTTCGCCTGGTGGGCGCGCATCTGGCTCGGTTCGCTGTGGTCCGGGCAGGTGACGAAGAAGGAGAACCACCGCGT
>DATIZS010000290.1:0-4901 GCA_035516955.1 Rhizomicrobium sp. | reverse complement strand
GATCGCGGAGGCCTTCAATCTGCTTCTGGGCTCGCCGCGTTATAACGTGCTCGCCGTGATCAGCGCGCTGCAGAACGCCGATTATTCGGAAACGCTGGCGCGCCCAACGCTTGTCGTGCGCTCCGGCGAGAAGGCGGATTTCCTCGTCGGCGGGGAGATTCCCATTCCCGTTCCGCAAGGCGGTACGTCCAATGCCGTCACCATCCAATACAAGAAATTCGGCGTCGGCCTTACCATCCAGCCCGAAGTTTTGAGCGACAGCCGCATCGCGTTGATGATAAAGCCGTCGGTGAGCGAGCTTGATTACACCAACGCCGTGTCGCTCGACGGCGTCACGGTGCCGGGTCTGCGCACGCGCCAGGCGGAGACGACCGTGGAAGTCGAGGCCGGAAAGCCGCTCCTGATCGCGGGTCTGAATTTCGATTCCGGGTCGGCGACGAAAGAGCGCGTTCCGTTCCTCGCCGATGTTCCAATCGTCGGCGAATTCCTCAAGCGCCGCAGCGAGACGCACGAAGAACAGGAACTGATCATCGCCGTCACGCCGCACATCGTCACGCCCGAGACGCAGGACCGCTCGCCTCTCGATCGCGCCGAAAAGGATTACATGGATCTTTCCGCCGGCAACGCAACCGCTTCGCCGGACGCAAAGCCGGGCGCCAAGCCATGAGCGAAGCGAGCGTCCCCAAGCGGCATGTCATGTTCGTCTCCTTCGACGACGGCTACGCCGCGGCGCTGATCGGCACGCTGGAGGGAATATGCCCCGCCGTGCATGCGGTTCCCTTCCTGCGCACGCTCAAGATGAGCATCGAATCGCTTCAGCCCGCGGTCGTGGTTTTCGATCTCCAGACCGTCAAGACCGAAGAACATTCGATCTTCGACATCATGGCGACGGTCAACGATCTCTTCCCGGGAATCCGCAAGATCGCGGTCGGTCATCAGGGTCTGTCGTCGCAGGTGGTTTCGGCGATGAAAGCCGGCGCCAACGATTTCGTGGATCGCCGCGCCTCGCCGGAGGAAATCCGCCAGGCGGTGGTGCGCCAGTTGCGGCAGGTGCGTCTTGCGGCGCCGGAGCGGCCGGGCCGCGTGCTGGCGTTCGTCTCGGCGCGGGAGAACGAAGGCGTCAGCGACATGACCGCCAATCTCGCCGTCTCCATCGCGACGGAAGGCGCGGCGGGCGATGTCTTGCTGCTCGATCTCAATCTCGAGCCTTCGCTGCTGGAAGTCGAATTCGATGTCGAGATCACCTATTCGGTGCGCGACGCGCTCGACGAATTGCTGCGGCTCGACAAATCGGCTCTGCGCGACGTGATCGTGCGCCATTCGAGCGGCCTCTATCTGCTTCCCCTCACGTCAAAGGGGCGCGACGGGGAAGAGATTTCGCCGCAGGATCTCGCCACCCTCGTGGGCATGCTCAGGAATTATTTCTCCGTCATCGTCGTGAAGGCGGGCTGCCTGCGCGACAAATACTGCCAGTCCCATCTCGTGCCGCTCTTCGACAAGATCGCGGTGGTTTGTCCGCAATTGATCGGTTCGGTGCGCGATGCGCGCCGCCTCATCGCCGAGGAATTGCGCGGGGCAGGGCAGGAATCCAAATTCGTGCTCGTCGTATCGCAATACGATTCCGAAATCATGCTGACGCCCGAACATATCGCGGTACGCATCGGATTTCCGCTGATCGCCACCATGCCCTGCGCGCGCGTGGCGCTCGCCAACAGCCACAATGAAGGCGTTCCGATCGTGCTGTCGTCGGCCGGCGGCCGCTATGGGCGCGCCATTCAGCAGCTTGCGTCGCATCTTCTCGCCGATTCGCCGCACGCCGAAGAGCCGGCGGAGCGCAAAGGCACGGGACGCATGTTCGACTGGATGGAAAGAATGCGGCGGGCGGCCGGCTGACATGAAACTCGCAAGGCCGACCGCGGAAAAACACGAACCGGGCGCCAGGCGCCCGAACGAGGGCGAGTTCCAGCAGCGCCTGAAGTTCCGCGCCTATGAGGCGACGCTCGCGGAGCTCGAGGCCAAGCATCTGTCCGCCGACGTCATCTCCCAGGCCATGCTCGAAAACGAGATCGCCTCCGCCGTCGAAATGGTTCTCGCCATCGAAGGCGTCACCCTCGGGATCACCCAGCGCAGCAAGCTGATCGAGGAGATCGCCTATGAACTCACGGGGCTCGGCCCGATCCAGCCCTATCTCGACGATCCCTCCATCGACGACATCGTCGTCAACGGCTTCGACACGATCTATATCGAACGCAATGGCGAGCTCGAGGAGCGTTCCTCGCGCTTCCGCGACGATGCGCATCTGATGAACATCATCCAGCGTATCGTGGGGCCCGTCGGGCGGCGGGTGGACGAATCCTCTCCCTATGTCGACGCGCGCCTGGCCGATGGAACGCGGGTCAATGTGATCATCCCGCCGGTTTCGCTGAACGGTCCGGTGTTGTCGATCCGAAAATTCCGCGAGCAGCCGCTCAAGCCCAAGGATCTGATCCGGCTTCAGACCGTGAGCCGCGAGATGCTGACCTATCTCGCCTCTGCGGTGCGCGCGCGGCTCAACATCCTGATTTGCGGCGGCACCGGTTCGGGAAAGACGACGCTCCTCAATGCGCTGAGCGCCTTCATCGGCCCGAAGGAGCGGCTGGTCACGATCGAGGATACCGCCGAGCTTCGCCTCCAGCAGCGTCATGTCGTGCGCCTCGAAACGCGGCCGCGCAGTCCCGACAGTCCCGCCGCCGAAGTGACCGCCCGCGATCTGATGCGCAACGTGCTGCGCATGCGGCCCGACCGGATCGTGCTTGGCGAAGTGCGCGGCGTCGAAGCCGTCGACATGCTGCAGGCCATGGGAACCGGGCACAACGGCTCCATGACCACCATGCACGCCAACGGCGTGCGCGATGCGCTCGACCGTCTCGAAATCCTGATGAGCCTCGGCGAAACGCGCACAGACGCGCGCACCTTCCGCCGCTACATCGCCAATGTCGTGCATGTCGTCGTGCATGCGATGCGCGCGCCGGGTGGAAGGCGCGTTCATTCCGTGGCCGAGGTCGCGGGCCTCGAAGGCGATACCTACACGCTCCACGAACTCTTCCGCTTCTCGGACGGCGGACCGGCGGGCGGCGGTCATTTCGAGCAGGTTTCGCCGCGTTCGCAATATCTGCCGCGCCTGGATCCGAACGATTTGGATGCGCTGATGCCATGACGCTCCTGCTGGAAATCGCCTTCATCGTCTGCGCCGCGATGGCCGGCGCGATGGTGCTTTATCGGTTGCGTCAGTTGCGCGGGCTCGAGGAGCGCGCGGATCTGATCTGCGGAATCGTGCGCAACGCGGACGACAATTCCGCGAAAGCGCCGCGATGGAAGGATGCGTTGGCCGAATGGCTGGACCGCCAGGGATTCTCGTTCGATCGGAACACGATCGGAATGTTCCTGACCGTCGCGACCGTTCCGCCGCTGGTGGCGGCGCCGCTCTTCGGCTGGAAGATCGGCCTGGCGGTGGATGCCGCCGCCATCGCCCTCTATTTCGTGGTCATGAACCGGCGCAGCCGGCAGCGCACGCGCGATTTCACCGAACGTCTTCCGGAATTCCTCGAACGCGTGCGCCGGCTGACGTTGACCGGCCACACATTTTCCCATGCGTTCGTGGATGCCGCGGAAGCGGCCGATCCGGTCGTCAAAGCCTATATCGATCCGGTGATCCGCCAGTTCAAGCACGGCGTTGCGCTTGCGAGCGGCATCGAAAATCTGGCGCAAGCGACTGACATACTAGAGCTGCACATGCTGGCGGCTTATGTCCGGGCGAATGCGAAATTCGGCGGGCGCGTATCGCAGACGCTGGCGAGCCTGGTTGCGCAAATCAACAACCGCCATCGCCTCGAACGCGAAGTGAGAGCCGCCACCGCCGAAACCCGTGCCAGCGCGATCATCCTCTTCGCGCTCACCGCAATGATCATCGCCGTCACCAGCGTGCTCAATCCGGGATATCCGCATTTCTTTCTTCACAGCGCGACAGGGGAATGGATTCTCGCGGGCATCGTGGGCTGGCCGCTCATGGGCGTTCTCGTGATGAAGCGCATCCTGTCGCTGGAGTTCTGACGATGACGGCCGCGCTCGCAATGCTCTGTCTCGTCGCCGCCGCGGTGCTCAGCCGGCCGCACTGGTTGCCCGCGCTGACGGGGACGCAATCGCGTGTCGTCCTTCGCCGGCTCGGCCGCTTCGTGCCCGCCTGGGTGCGCGGAAACCAGAGAGAAGACGGCGAATCGAAATATCTTCCGGCGCTGTTCCGCCTGGCCGCCGCCGATCCGACATTCGCGGCCTTCGAGCGCGCGCTGCGCGCGATCGGCGTCGCAAGCCCGTGGGCATTGCTTGCCGCGGAATTGGCGAAGCTTTCGGGCGCGGGCGTCTGCGCGGTGCTCGTCGTGCTGTTCTTGCGCTGGCCGGCGACGTTGTCGTCGGCGGCCTATCTCGCGCCCCTGATCGCGGGCCTTGGATTTATCGTTTTCGTCAACGGCATGGTGAACCGCACCGCGATTGCGCGCAGGCGCCGCGTGCGTTCCGAACTCGCGCTCGCCACCGAGATGCTCAGCATCTTTCTCGAAGGCGGACAGACGCTGGATCAGGCGTTCCGGGGATTTGCCGACATATGCGGCCGCGCGCTGCCGCGCATTGCCGCCGTTCAGCGCGCGCTCGTCGCCGATCTCAACAACGGAATTTCCTACGAGAAGGCGATCGCCCGCTGGTCGGCAAGCCTCGATGTGGACGAAGCCAAGCCTCTCGCCGCGCTCTTCATCGAATCGCTGCTGCACGGCACCGAACTCGTGACCCATTTGCGCCAGATCTCCGCCGATCTCGTGGAATCGCGGATCGTGGCCGCGCGCGCGAGCATCGGCGTCAAGTCCGCGCAGCTG
>DATIZS010000289.1:0-2346 GCA_035516955.1 Rhizomicrobium sp. | reverse complement strand
CGATGTGTTGCCGCTGGAGGCGGTGCTCATGCAGTTCCTGCATCGCAATTGGCGCAACAAGAGCGAGATCGCCGATCTGAGGCAGGATGTTTACGTGCGCGTGTTCGAGGCCGCTTTGCAGAAGATCCCCGATTCGCCCCGCGCGTTTTTGCTGGCGACGGCGCGCAATCTGATCGTCGATCGCGTGCGCCGCGAGAATGTCGTGCCCATCGAGGCGATCGCCGATTGGGAAGTGCTCGCGCGCGACGAGCCCGGGCCCGACCGCCAGATCATGGCGCGCGAGGAATTGCATCGTCTGCAGGCGGCACTCGACCGGCTTCCGCCGCGCTGCCACGAGGCGGTCGTTTTGCGCCAGATCGAGGGACTGTCGCGGCGCGAAATCGCCGGCCGCATGGGCATCAGCGAGAAGACCGTGAAGCGCCATCTGGCCGATGGCGTGCGCGCGCTCGCCGACATGCTCTACGGCGAAAGGCCGGACAAGCCATGAGCGCAGAGACGAACACGCAAGCCGCCGTGCCCGCGGCCACGATCGAATCCGAAGCGGCCGATTGGCTGATGGAACGCGATTCTGCCGACTGGAACGAAACCGGACAGGCCGCGCTCGATTCATGGCTCGCGCAATCGCTCGCCCATCGCATCGCCTTTCTAAGGCTCGAAGCGACATGGGGGCGGACCGAGCGGCTGGCCGCTCTGCGCAATCCCGATGGCGCGCGGCCGTTCAAGGCGCGCATGCCGGTGTTCTTCGCGGGAATCGCGGCGGCGGCTGCGATCGTGGCGGCGCTGGGCTTCGCGGGCGCCCGTTTCGTTTCGGCGCCGGCAGATCGCGTGTTTTCGACGCCGGTGGGCGGGCGCGAGCTCGTGAGTTTCGCCGATGGTTCCCAGATCGAGCTCAACACCGACACGGTGCTGCGCACGCATATGACGACGGGCGCGCGCACGGTCTGGATCGAAAAGGGCGAAGCCTATTTCCGCGTGAAGCACGATGCGAAAAGTCCTTTCGTGGTGATCGCCGGCCGCCGGCGCATCACCGATCTGGGCACGAAATTCTTCGTGCGCCGCGATTTGGGCCGGCTGGAAGTCGCGCTCATCGAAGGCAGCGTGCGCTATAGCGGCGGCAACAGGCGGACATCGGAATTGCTCAAGCCGGGCGACGATCTCGTCGCGGCGAAGGAAACTTCGCTCACGAAAAAGACCGCGCAGGAGCTTGCCAACGAGATCGCCTGGCGGCGCGGCGTGCTCGTGTTCCGCCACACCACGCTTGCAGACGCCGCGGCCGAGTTCAACCGCTACAACCGCCGCCAGATCCGGATCGCCGATGCCGAGGCGGCCCGGCGCACGATCGACGGAACCTTTCTCACCAACGACATCGAAGCTTTCACCGACGCCGCTGAGACGATCTTCGGCCTGAAGGTCCGCGGGGGCGGCAACACCATCGTGATCTCGCGCTGAACGGGAAACCGGCGGCGCGCCGCAGAAGGGGGGAATGATGAAGCTGAGGAAACATCTGATCGCCGCATTGGCGGGCGGCGCTTCGGCGCTGGCGCTTGCGGGCGCGGCACATGCCGAGAATTTCGACGTGCCGGGCGGCGATCTCGAGGTCGCGCTCAGGACCTATGCGATGCAGGCGGGCGTGCGCCTTGTCGTATCCGATCAGGATGTCAGAGGCGCGCGCACGCGCGGCGCCCATGGCGAGCTGACCGCGGCGCTCGCGCTTTCGCGCATTCTCGACGGCACGGGTTTCACGCAACATGCGACACCGACCGGGGCGATCGTCGTCACGCGCGCGCGGCAACAATCGATGAGAGACGACGGCCCGGTTGCCGAACGCACCGCGGACGCTGCGCCCGCACGCGCCGCGGCCAGCGTCGAAACCGTCGTGGTCACATCCTCGAAGATCAAGGGCGATATTCAGACTATTCCCATAGCGATAACGGCGCTGTCGCAGGAGCAGTTGACATCGCGCCAGATCGCCGGCGGGCCGGACCTTGTGAAAGAAGTCCCAAACCTCACGTTCAGCAAAACCAATTTTACCGGCTACAACATCCAGATCCGCGGCATCGGCACGCAAGCGATTTCGGTGACGACCGACCCCGCGGTCGCCGTCGCATTCAACGATACGCCTTTCATCCGCAACCATTTCTTCGAGCAGGAATTCTACGACGTTTCGCAAGTGGAAGTGTTGCGCGGCCCGCAGGGCACGCTTTATGGGCGTAATGCCACCGCGGGCGTGGTGAACGTCATCTCCGCCAAACCCACCGATCAATTCGAAGCGATGCTGTCGGCCGATTGGGGCAATTACAGCAATCGCCGCTACGAAGGCATGGTCAACATTCCCATCGTCGATGA
>DATIZS010000288.1:0-4256 GCA_035516955.1 Rhizomicrobium sp. | reverse complement strand
CTGGTGCATGAAAAAGGTCCGCGGCGGCTTTCGCCGTTCTTCATTCCGGGGCGCCTCATCAATCTCGCCTCCGGTTACGCTTCGATCCGCTTCGGCTACAAGGGTCCGAACCATTCGGTGGTCACGGCCTGCGCCACGGGCGCCCACGCCATCGGCGATGCGGCGCGGCTGATCGCGCTCGACGATGCCGATGTGATGCTCGCGGGCGGAACCGAGGCGGCGATCTCGCGTCTCGGCATGGCGGGCTTTGCCGCCTGCCGCGCGCTTTCCACCGGCTTCAACGATACGCCAGAGAAAGCCTCGCGCCCTTACGATAAGGACCGCGACGGCTTCGTGATGGGCGAGGGCGCGGGCGTCGTGATCCTCGAAGAACTGGAACATGCCAAAGCGCGCGGCGCGAAGATCTATGCCGAAGTGAAAGGTTATGGATTGTCGGGCGATGCGCATCACATCACGGCGCCCGCCGAAGAGGGCGATGGCGGCTATCGCGCCATGCGCATGGCGCTGAAGCGCGCCGATCTCACCGCCGCCGATATCGATTACGTCAATGCGCACGGCACCTCGACGCCGCTCGGCGACGAGATCGAACTCAAGGCCGTGGAGCGGCTCTTCGGCAATGCGGCGGCAAAGATGTCGATGTCGTCGACCAAATCGTCCATCGGCCATTTGCTGGGGGCCGCCGGCGCCACCGAAGCGATCTTCTCCATCCTCGCCATCCGCGACCAGATCGTGCCGCCCACGCTCAATCTCGACCATCCGAGCGTGGACACCGAGCTCGATCTCGTGCCGCACAAGGCCAAGAAGCGGGAAGTGAAGTCCGCGCTCTCCAATTCCTTCGGTTTCGGCGGCACCAACGCTTCGCTGATCCTCACGGCCGTGCAATAATCCTTTATGCGGTTTTTCCTCTTCCTCCTTCTCGCTGCCGCCATCGCGGTGGGCGCCTTCCTGTGGGAGCGGCAGAATTTCGAGGCGGCGGGACCTGCGCCGAGACCCGTGGTCGTATTGGTCGTGCCGGGCGAACATCTGGCCGAGATCTCGCAAAAGCTCGCCGACGCCGGCGCGATCCGCAATCCGATCTTCTTCCGGTTTGGCGTCAGGCTGCGCGGCCAGAGCGGCGCCTTGAAGGCGGGCGAATATGCGATTCCCGCGCAGGCCAGCATGGCCGACATCATGGCGATCCTCGTTTCGGGCAAATCGATCGAGCACAAGCTCACCGCCGCCGAAGGTCTCACCAGTCAGATGATCTACGACATCGTGAAATCCGATCCCGTGCTCACGGGCGAAGCGGGCGCGGTTCCCGCCGAAGGAACGCTTCTGCCCGAAACCTATCTCTTCACCCGCGGCGTCACGCGCGCCGAGATGCTGGGGCGCATGGCGGATGCGCAGAAGCAATTGCTGGCAAGGCTCTGGCCGGCGCGCGCGCCCGATCTTCCCGTCAAGACGCAAGATGAGGCCATCGTGCTCGCCTCCATCGTGGAGAAGGAAACCTCGATTGCCGAGGAGCGCCGCCACATCGCCGCCGTGTTCGAGAACCGGCTGAGGCTCGGCATGAGGCTGCAATCCGATCCCACGATCATCTATGGGCTGACCAAAGGATATCCGCTCGGCCGCGGCATCCGCGAAAGCGAACTTGCGGGGGCCACGCCCTACAACACCTATGTCATTTCGGGACTGCCGCCCACGCCCATCTGCAATCCGGGCAAGGACGCGATCGCCGCCGTGCTCGATCCGGAAAATTCGAAAGACCTCTATTTCGTGGCGGACGGCACGGGCGGTCACGTTTTCTCCGCCACCATCGCCGGGCACGAGAAGAACGTCTCCCGGTGGCGCCGAATCGAAAAGGCGTCCGAATCGCCGCCGCCGCCCAAGACGGCGCTTCCGCACAAAGCCCACCAGGGTTAAATTCGCGCGGGTTCTCCGGAGTGCGCCATGGCCATCGTCAGTATGACCGGCTTCGCCGAAGCGCATGGCGCCCATGACGGAACGCGCTGGCGCTGGGAGGCGAAGAGCGTCAACGGGCGCGGGCTCGAATTGCGCCTGCGCGTGCCGCCGGGTTTCGACGGCATCGAGCCGGCCGCGCGCATGCTCGCCTCCGAGCGCTTCAAGCGCGGCAATGTGCAGGCGACGCTCAATCTCGAGCCGCAGGAAAATGGGCGGGGGCTTCGCGTCGACGCGGCGGCGCTGGCGGCGGCCGTGAAGATCGCGCGCGAAGTGGCGCAGGAAACCGGCCTTGCGCCCGCGCGCGTCGATGGGTTGCTCGCGCTCAAGGGCGTAATCGTGCAGGACGAAGCGCTCGCGAGCGACAGCGTGCGCGCCGCCCGCGACGCAGCCGTGGTCGAAAGCCTGGCCGTCGCGTTCGATGCGCTCCGGCGCGCGCGACGCACCGAGGGCGCGAAACTCACGGCGATCCTGACCGCGCAGATCGGCGAGATCGAGAAATTGACGCGCGAGGCATCCGCGCAGGCCGCCGGCCAGCCCGGCGCCTTGCGCGACAAGCTTCAGACGCAATTGAAGGAATTGCTGGGCTCGGTCTCGATTCCGGAAGAGCGGCTGGCGCAGGAGGTCGCGCTGCTCGCCACGCGCGGCGATGTGCGCGAGGAACTCGATCGCCTTGCGGCCCATGTCCATGAAGCGCGCACGCTCATTGCGTCGGGCGACGCGGTGGGGCGCAAGCTCGATTTCCTGGCGCAGGAATTCAACCGCGAAGCCAATACGCTGTGCTCGAAATCCTCCGACATCGCGCTCACGCGTACCGGCCTCGCGCTCAAGGCGGCGATCGACCAGTTCCGCGAGCAGGCCCAAAATGTTGAATGACCATGGCCAGTGAGCGGCGCGCCAGCGATTCCATTCTGCGCCGGGGATTGATGCTGGTGCTCTCCTCGCCGTCGGGCGCGGGCAAGACGACGCTCGCGCGCATGCTGCTGGAAAGCGATTCCGGGATCATTCTGTCGGTCTCCGCCACGACGCGCCCCAGGCGCGCCAATGAAATGGACGGCCGCGATTATTTCTTCGTGACACAGGAAGCGTTCGAGAGCCTCGTGAAGGGCAATGAACTTCTCGAACACGCCACCGTTTTCGATTACCGCTACGGCACGCCCAAGTCCCGCGTGCTCGAAGCGCTGTCGGCGGGCCGCGACGTGCTCTTCGATATCGACTGGCAGGGCACGCAGCAATTGAAGGAGCGCGCGCGAGAGGATCTCGTCAGTGTGTTCATCCTGCCGCCGAGCCATGACGAACTCGAACGCCGGCTGAAAGCGCGCGCGCAGGACAGCGACGATGTGGTGAAAAAACGCATGGCCAAGGCCGAAAGCGAGATCAGCCATTGGGCGGAGTATGATTATGTGATCGTCAACCGCGATCTTTCCGCCGCTCTCGCGGAAATCAGATCGATCCTCGCCGCCGAACGCCTGCGCCGGTCGCGGCAGATTGGATTGTCGGAGTTCGTGCGGAATATTACGTCGTAACGTCGTTGTCACGGCCCGCATTCGCGGACCATGACAGTGCGGGTTACGGCTGCAGCACCACGCGCCCCACGATCTTGCCGTGCCGCAAATCGTCCAGCGTCTGCGTCGCCTGGGAGAGCGGCCGCGTCTGAAATGGAATCGGATCGACTTTGCCGGCGCGCACGATCTCCATCATCTCCTGCGCTTCGGCCAATGAGCCGACAAACGATCCGATGATCGACATCGGTTTCAGCGGGAACATCGGGATCGGCATCTGCATCGCGCCGCCGAAAAGTCCGACCACGATGATGCGCCCGCCCTTGCGCAGGATGGAATTGGCGAAGGCGAATGTCGCTTCCGAACCCACGAAATCGACCACCGCGTAAGCGCCGCCCGTCTCGGCCATGAATTTCTTGGCGATGCCGGTTTCGCTGGTGTTGTAGGTGGCGACCGCGCCCGCTTTCTTGGCGGCGTCGAGCCGGCCTTCGTCGATGTCGGCGGCGATCGGCCCGCGGCCGAAGAGGCTTTTCGCGAATTGCACGCCCATCATGCCGACGCCGCCGCAACCGAGCACCACGACCGGATCGTCGGGACCGAGCTTGCCCACTTTCTTCATCGCGCCGAAGGCGGTCAGGCCCGAACACATATAGGCCGCGGCGAGCGAGGGATTGGTCTTGCCGTAATCGAGCAGATATTTCGGATGCGGCACGATCACATGCGTCGAATATCCGCCCGGTACATTGGCCGAGCAGCCGATCTGGCGCGGCCGTGCGCAGAGATTTTCCTCGCCGCGCTTGCAGGCCGGGCATTCGC
>DATIZS010000287.1:0-4933 GCA_035516955.1 Rhizomicrobium sp. | reverse complement strand
GATGCCTTCGATCGCCGGGATGTTGAGCTCCATCGGCCCCACCTGATTCGGAAACGGCGTGGCGCCGCGCTTGAGCAATCCCCTGTAGGCGAAGGCGGCATCCTTCACGCGGAAGGCCATGGCGCAGGCGGAGGGTCCGTGCGCCTTGGCGAAGCGCGCGCCGTGGCTTTCCGGCTCGGCGTTGACGACGAAGTTGGTCTCGCCCTGGCGGTAGAGCGTGACGTTCTTGGAGCGATGGCGCCCGACCGCGCGGAAGCCCATCTGCTCGAAGAAGGCGTTGAGCGCTTTGGTGTCCGGCGCGGTGTATTCGACGAATTCGAATCCGTCGGTTCCGATGGGATTGTCCCAAAGTTCCGCCATGTTGCTCTCCGCAAACGATTCCACGAGATAGTTTCATATGAAACTATCGTGACGTCAAGAAGGAATCGGCCGTTTCTCGCGGAGAATCGGGAACCTATGGTGCCGTTTGCGGCCCGCGCACGAGCTTGCCGGGCAGCGCGCGGGTCTCGGTGCCATCGCGATACGTGATCGCGCCCGAGACGATGGTGGCGACATAGCCCTCCGCGCCCTGTAACAGCCGTTTGCCGCCCGCCGGCAGATCGAACGCCATTTTGGGCGCATTCACGCGCAAGCGGCCGAAATCGATGACGTTGATGTCGGCCTTCATGCCCGGCGCAATGACGCCGCGATCGAGCAGACCCACGGCACGCGCCGTGTCCTGCGCCTGGCGCTTCACCAGAAAAGGCAATTCGAAGCGGCCGTAGGAGCGGTCGCGGCCCCAATGCGCGAGCAGATAGGTCGGATAGGAACCGTCCGAGATGATGCCGACATGCGCGCCGCCGTCGCCCAGCCCCATCACGGTGTCGGAATGCGCGATCATCTCGCCGCAGCAATCGAGATTATAGTTGGTGTAGTTGGCGAAGGGCGAGAACAGGAAGGCGCGGCCTTCATCTTCGAGCAGCATATCGTAGGCGATCTCGGCAGGATCGCTCCCCATGCGAGCGGCCTGCACAGAGATCGCCGTTTGCCGCGGCGGCTCATAGTTCGGCGGATCGCCCAGGGGATAAATCTGGTCGAACGCCATCACGCGGCGCGCCAGCGGATGGGTCTGCTTCGCATCGTTTTCCGCCATGATGCGCGCGCGGAATGCGGGATCGCGCATTGCCGTAACCTTTTCGGCGAGGCTCTTGTCCTTGATCGCGGCAAAGGTTTCATGCGCCACGAACGGATTGATCGTGCCCTGCAATCCGAGCAGCAGGCCGATCGGCCGCGGCGCCACCTGCCCGCGCATCGGCAGGCCCTCGCGCGCCGCCTGTTCGATCATCGCAAGCAATCCCTTCCAGCCGTCGGCGGCGCGGCCAGCCTGTGCCAGCGACAAGGACAGCGGCCGCCCGCTCTCCGCCACCAGGCTGCGCAGCATGGAGAACTCGGTGATGGGATCGGGATTGTCGAAATCTGAGATGAGCTCGAACACGCCGGAGCCCGCGTCCTTCATGCCGAGCGCGATGCCCATGAGCTCGGCTTGGGTGGCGCGCAACGACGGCGTGGGATCGCCCTTCACCGTGCGATGGTTGAGCGTGCGCGAGGTGGAGAAACCGATGGCGCCGGCGCGCATGGCCTCCGCCGTGAGCGTTCGCATCTGCGCAATATCGGAATCCGTGGCGGCCTCAAGATTCGCGCCCCGCTCGCCCATGACGTAGACGCGCAGCGCGCCATGCGGGAGCTGTGCGCAGATGTCCATGTCGCGCGGACGGGCATCGAGCGCATCGAGATATTCGCCGAAGCTCTCCCAGTTCCACTTGAGGCCTTCATGCAGCGCAGCACCGGGGATGTCTTCGACGCCTTCCATGAGCTCGACGAGGCGGTCCCGATCCTCGCGGCGCACCGGCGCGAAGCCGACGCCGCAATTGCCCATGACCGCCGTCGTCACGCCGTGCCAGCTCGACGGCTGCAGCCGCGAATCCCAGGTGGCCTGGCCGTCGTAATGCGTGTGAATGTCGACGAAGCCGGGCGTGACGAGCAGGCCCTTGGCGTCGATCTCCTCGCTGCCCTTCCCGCCCACCTTGCCGACAGCGGCGATTTTTCCGTCCTTTACCGCCACATCGGCCTCGCGCAGAGGCGCGCCGGTACCGTCGGCGAGGTTGCCGCCGCGAATGACCAGATCGTATTCGGCCATGAGATGCTCCTATGCCGGAAGGCCCAAGGCGCGCACGGCGAAGTCCTTGGCGCTCTTGTAGTCCGCCTTGCCGTTCGGCGCGCGCAGATTCACGTCGGACAGCAGGATGCGCTTGGGCGTCTTGTAGCCCGCGAGCTGCGTGCGCACATGTTCGCGTAGCGCCTGCTCGTCGAACTGGCTGCCATTGGCGAGCTTGACCACGCCGGTGATCGCTTGGCCCCACTTCTCGTCCGGCACGCCCAGCACCAGCGCGTCCTCGATGGCGGGGTGCGTCTTCAGTGCTTCCTCCACCTCTTCGGGGAAGACTTTCTCCCCCGCCGTGTTGATGCAATTGTTGCCGCGGCCGAGCAGCGTGATCGTGCCGTCGGCTTCGACGCGCGCCCAATCGCCGGGAATCGAATAGCGGCGGTTGCCGATCGTACGAAAGGTGCGCGCGGTCTTCTCGGGGTCCTTGTAGTAGCCGACGGGCAGCGGCCCTCCCAGTGCCACCATGCCCGACTTCCCGCTACCGGGCGCGATCAGCTGGTTGTTCTCGTCGATGACGATGGCGTTTTCGAGCAGCTGGAATGCCGCCGTCTGCGCTTCGTTGTCCTTCGTCATCATCGAGGCGCCCATGCCCATCGCTTCGGTGGAGGCGAAACTGTCGGCCATGGTGAGCTGCGGCATGTGCTTCAACAGTCCGCGTTTCACCTCGACGCTCCACATTGCGCCCGATGAACTCATCATCAGCATGGAGGAGAGATCGTATTTGCCGGGATTGTCGTCGAGATGCTTGAGAAGCGGCTTGGCGAAGGGATCGCCCACGATCGCGATGCTGGAGACGCGATTCTTCTCCACCGCGCTCCAGATCGCTTCCGGATCGAGCGAGCGGTTGTCCACGGTCACCACGCAGCCCCCCGAAAGCATCGCAGTCGACGCAGAGATGTATCCCGTGCCGTGCATCATCGGGCAGGCGGGCAGCGATACCGGTCCCTGGCCCTGCATCTGAATCATCTTGGCGAACATCTCGATGCTGGGGGGCGCCATTCCGATTGTGCGGCGCAGGCGCTCATGCCAGAGCGTGCACAGATCGCCCATCTGCCACATCACGCCTTTGGGCATGCCGGTGGTGCCGCCGGTATAGATGAAGAGCATGTCGCCGGGCGAGCGTTTGATGTCGAGCCTCGCGCCCTCGCCTTCGTTTGCGAGCGCCTCGTAATTCTCGGCGAAGGGCGCGGTCTCCTCGCCCACTTCGATGTAGGTTTCGATGCCCGGAAGCCGATCGCGAATTTGTTCCACGGTGTCGCGGAATTCGGATCCATAGATCAGCGTCTGCGCATCGGAATTGTCGAGGATGTAGCGCACTTCCTCGGGCTTGTAGCGGTAATTGATGTTCACATGGGTGAAGCGGCCGCGGAAACAGGCGCCCACGCCTTCGCTATATTCCGCGCCGTTGCGCAAATAGAACGCGATCTTGTCGCCGGGTTTCGCGCCCCGCGCCGCCAGCGCGTGCGCCAGATTGTTCATCCGCCGGCTGGCGTCGCCCCACGGGATGGTGCGCTCGCCATGCACGAAGGCCGGCGCATCGGCGGGCACGGCGTCGGCGACGGCATCCAGAATGTCCCCGTAATTCCAGGGCATGGCTCTCCAATCGGTATCGTTATCGGGCCAGTATCCCGCGCTCGCCCGCGTTTGGCGAGGGCCATCTTGCGGGCGCGGCTCGCATGGGCTTCGATCCGGCTCGCTGTTTGCAGGAGTGCCGCTTGAAGAAAATCCTCATCGCCAACCGGGGCGAGATCGCCATCCGCATTGCCGCTACGGCAGCCGGCATGGGGATCGCCACGGTCGCCATATTTCCCGAGGACGATTCGGGCTCGTTGCACACGCGAAGGGCCGATGAGGCCCGCGTTTTGCCGGGCGCGGGCGCGGGTGCTTATCTGGATCAAGCGGCCATCGTGGCTGCGGCGCGCGAGACGGGCTGCGACGCCGTTCACCCGGGTTGCGGTTTTTTAAGCGAGAGGGCGGATTTCGCGCGCGCCTGCGCGGCGGCCGGGCTCATCTTCATCGGACCCGCGCCCGAAACGCTCGAGCTGTTCGGCGACAAGGCCCGCGCGCGGGACTTCGCGAAAACATGCGGCGTGACGGTGTTGCCGGGAACGGAAGCGGCGACTTTGGAAGACGTGACGCGCTTCTTCGCACAGCATGGCCCCATCATGCTGAAAGCGGTCGGCGGCGGCGGCGGGCGGGGCATGCGGCTGGTGCGCGAGGAAAACGAGCTTGCCGGCGCGTATGAACGCTGCCGCTCCGAAGCGAAATCGGCCTTCGGCAGCGACGCGGTCTATGCCGAAAAATTCTTGCCGAACGCCCGCCACATCGAAGTGCAGATCGCGGGCGACGGGAAGCATGTGGTGCAGATCGGCACGCGCGAATGCTCGATCCAGCGGCGGCATCAGAAGATCGTCGAGATCGCGCCCGCGCTTGGTTTGCCCGAACGCTTGCAGCAGAAATTGCTCGACGCGGCGGTGAAGATCGGCAAATCCTCGAAATACCAAAACCTCGGCACGATCGAATTCCTCGTCGGCGGCAACGAATTCGCTTTCATCGAGGCCAATCCGCGATTGCAGGTGGAGCACACGGTTACCGAAGAAGTGACCGGGCTCGATCTGGTGCGCATGCAGATCGGATTGGCGGATGGCGGCAAGCTTCCCGAGATTCCCGAACCGCGCGGGATCGCGGTGCAGTTGCGCATTAACATGGAAACGATGAGCGCGGACGGCG
>DATIZS010000286.1:0-4040 GCA_035516955.1 Rhizomicrobium sp. | reverse complement strand
GAGCAGGCACTGGCGCACGAAATCGAGCTGGTCGTGTTTCAGATGAAGCGCGGGCGTCAGGATCGAAACGGCGATGATGGCGAAGGCGAAGCGCACCACGCCCCTGGTGCGGCGGAACACGCGCTCGGCGAGCGAACGGCCCTCCTTGAAAAGCCGCGACAGGATCGCGACCAGCGCCCATTGCGCGAGATAGGCCGCCGCCACGATGAGCACGATCGCAGCCAGCGCGCGCGCCCAGAGCGGCAGCCAGGGCAAAAGCGGCTTGAGGCTCGTCAGCAGGAATCCACCCGTGTCCATCGTTCGTCCGGCCCGCGATCCTTCATTTGATAGCGCGGCCGGCGGGCCACGCGTTCCCGCTTTAACGCTTCACGCCCTCGATGCAAGAAAAAATCGCGGCGGCGCCGTAGACAAATGATATCAGGAAGCCGTGCGCGGCCTGGCGGAGAGGATCGCGGCGAATTTTTCGCGCCATTCCTCGCCCGGATATTCGAAACCGTCGGCGAACCATGGCATGCACCGGCGGTCGAACACGGCGTTCTTCAGAAAATCGATCGTCGCGCGCACTTCGGGGCGCTCGGCGGAGGCGCGCGAATAATTCAGATAGATGCCCGCCTGATAATATTGATCGTCCAGCACCGGCACGAGATCGGGCGATAAGAGATAAACATAAGTTGGCAGAAGCGCGATGACCGCGCCCGCCTCCACCGCGGTGAGCATGGGAAGTCCGGAATTGGCAATCAGCGTCGGCCGGCTGTAGCCCGAGATGTTGGCGTAGGTGGACATGGTGCCCTGCCGCGCGGTCAGCGAAGGCATGTGATCGGCGAAGCGGTGATGGGCGAGATCGTCGCGCGATTGCGGCGCGCCGTGACGCTCGACATAGCGGCGCGAGGCGAAATACATCATGTGAAACGTGCCGACCCGCACCGTGTTCAGATTGTTCTGGTTGGCCGGTCCGTACTGGATCTGAATGTCGAACGGCGGAACGGCGGCATCGCCGGTGTCGGCCGAGGTGCCGAGCCGCAACGCCGTCTGGGGCACGCGCTCCACGAAGGAATTGAAGAAGTAGGGCATGAACCAGCGCGCCGCCAATCCCTCGCTCATCATCACTCTGACTTCGCGGCGGATATCGTCTTCGCGCAGGGTTCCGCGCCACGCCGGGCCCTGAAGCACCATCGCGATGGATTCCACATCGGCGAAAATGCGCCGGCCCGGTTCGGTGAGCACGAGCCCGCGCGGCGTGCGCTCGAAAAGCTTGAGGCCCAGGGCCGATTCGAGCCCGTCGATTCGCCGGCTGAGCGTGGGCACCTGGATGCGCGTGGCGTCCGAGGCCTTGCGGAAGCTGCCCGCGCGCGCGACGAGGCCGAAGATGCGCAGATCGTCCCAATTGCACGTGGCGGCCAGTGTGTTGATTTGAGCAACACCGCTTGCGCCTTTTGCTGCTACCTTGGCCATGCATACGCTCCATATTGTCCGATTGCGGGTGCCCGACCCCGCCAAGAGTGCGCGTAACCAGACCAAGGGGAAGCTGAGGTATGGCCCGTCATCAACTTGCGGTCAACCAAGGTTCCAAGCGGCAGCCCAGGCTTGCCAGGAATTCCGACATTTCGGAGTCGGAGATCGCGTTCATCCTGGAATCGCTCGCCAAGCTCAAGAACCCCAAGCAGCGTTATTTTCTCACCATCGTGATCGACCTGCTGGCCGATGCCCTGAGCGAACGCAGCGATGTGAGCATCCCCGAATTGCTGGAACTGGGACTGGCGGTGACGCGCTGAAGGGGCGAAAGCGCCCGGCCAATCAATACTGTCGCAGTTCTTGGCCAATATTCCGGTTCTCAGAGGCGGGTTTATTTCTTACAGTTATGAAATGACCGGTCCGGTAAGCGACAGCGCCTTCCAGCACGCCCACGACGCCCTGATCGGCCAATCCGATTTCCAGTTCGCCTTTCCCGGCTATACGCAGCCGCCGGTGCCGGGCTGGGTCGTCGCGCTCGGCCACTTCCTCCGCGACAATTGGCACGCGATCAAGATCGGGCTGTGGGTCGTGGCGGGCCTCATCCTGTGTCTCTTCATCTATGCGCTGGTGCGGCGCTTCTGGCCCCTGCTCTGGACCATGCAGGCGCCCGGGCGCGCCGAAAGGACGGAATCGGAGTGGCGGCCGAGCGCCGCCGCCGCGCGCGAATTGCTGCGCGAATCCGATGCGCTGGCGGCCGAGGGCCGCTATTCGGAGGCCGTGCATCTTCTGCTTCTGCGCAGCATCCAGGACATCGAGGAGCGCAGACCGCATCTGGTGCGCCCGGCGCTGACGAGCCGCGAGATCGGCGTGCTCGGAGCGCTGCCGGAGAATGCGCGCGCGGCTTTCGCGCCCATCGTGCGGCTGGTGGAGCGCGCGCTGTTCGCGGGCGAGCCGGTGGGCGCCGACGATTTCGCGCGCTGCCGGCGCGATTACGAAAGCTTCGCCTTCGCGCGCGCCTGGAGTGCGGCCACGTGAAACCGTTCATGTCGTGGAAGCTGGCGGTCGGACTCGTGCTCGTGAGCGCGCTCTCGCTCATCGCCTTCGCGGCACTTTCCGCCTATGCGCCGTTCCTGCGCTCCGACCAGTCGGGCGGCAATGACGCGCTTTCCAAATCGGCGGTGGGCTTTGCCGGAATTCTGTATCTCGCCGACGAGACCGGCATCCCCACGACGCTCGGGCGCGTGCCGCCCTCGCCGAACCGGTACAGCCTGACGGTCCTCACGCCCGAACTCGGCAATTCCGCCGACCAGATCGGCGCGCTCAGCCATTTGGGAGCGACGCTGATCGTCCTGCCCAAATGGCTCGCCTCTTCCGATCCCGAACATTCCGGATGGGTGACGAAACTGGGCCTGCAACCGGCGAAGCTCACCGAAGCGCTCCTGACCGATATGGTCAAGAACGCCAAAATCGCGCAAGGCAAGGGCACGAAGCCGGTGCATCTCAGGGCCGTGCTCGGAAGCTTCGCATCCGCGGTGCCGCGGGGTCCGGTTACGATCGACTCGATCCAGACCATCTCCGCCGATGTGCTCGATCCGGTGATCGCCGACGATCAGGGACATGCGGTGCTCGCGGTCGTGCGCGGCACCAAAATCTATATCCTCGCCGAGCCCGATCTCCTGGACAATGTCGGCATCCACGACGCATCGGTCGCGCGCATGGCGCTGGGCATGATCTCGGCGCTGCGCGACAATCCGCGCGAAATTTCCTTCGACGTCACGCTCAACGGATTCCGCGGCGGGCCCGATCTGCTCTTCGCCATGTTCAGCCCGCCCTTTCTGGGCGCGACCTTGTGCGCGCTTCTGGCGGCCGCCTTCATCGGCTTTCATGCCTTCCACCGTTTCGGCGCGGCGAAGGAGCCGGGCCGCGCCATCGCTTTCGGCAAGCGCGCGCTCGCCGACAATACCGCAGCCGTCATCCGGCTGATGCGGCGCGAGCCGCGCATGGCGCCTAGATACGCGCTGGCCACGCTCAACGCCGCAGCCAGCCAGCTCGGCGTCGCGCGCGAGCGCGATCAATCCTGGATCGCGGCGCTGGAGAGGCGCCGCGGCGTGCGCGACCGCTTCACCCAATTGGACGTGGAAGCGCAGAACGTCCGCGACAATGGCGGGCTCATGCGCGTGGCCGCGAAACTCTACAAATGGAGACGGGGGATCCTCAATGAACGAAGCTGATCTGAAGCAGCTTGCGGGCGCCATCCGCGCGCAGGTGTCGAAGCTCGTGGTGGGACAGGCCGACACGGTCGATCTGATGCTGGTGGCGCTTTTCTGCGGCGGGCACATATTGCTCGAAGGCCCGCCGGGCACGGCCAAGACGCTGCTTGCGCGCTGCTTCGCGGCGAGTCTCGGGCTTGCCTTCGGCCGCATCCAGTTCACGCCCGATCTTCTGCCGGGCGATATCGTGGGCACCAACCAGTTCAATTTCCAGACGAGCACCTTCGTGCTCAATCGCGGGCCGATCTTCTGCGACCTGCTTCTGGCCGACGAAGTCAACCGCACGCCGCCCAAGACGCAAGCCGCGTTGCTCGAGGC
>DATIZS010000285.1:0-3895 GCA_035516955.1 Rhizomicrobium sp. | reverse complement strand
ATGACCGCATGCACACGCGCGAGATTTCGGCCTATGGCGGATTGGTCGCGCGCATGCCGATTTATGCGGCCTGTTTCATGGTCTTCGCGCTGGCCAATGTCGGGCTTCCGGGAACTGGCGGCTTCGTCGGCGAGTTCCTGACGATGCTGGGCGCCTTCCGCTTCAACACCTGGATCGCGATCTTTGCGGCCACCGGCGTGATCCTGTCGGCGGCCTATATGCTTTATCTCTATTGGCGCGTGATCTTCGGCAGGCTGGTGAAGCCCGCGCTCCAGGGCATCGCCGATCTCTCCTTGCGCGAGGTCGCGATCTTGGCGCCGCTCGTCATCATCACGATCCTGATGGGCATATATCCCAAGCCGATTTTCGACGTGACGAGCGTCTCGGTCGCCAATCTGATCCAGGAGCACAAGATGGCGCTGGCGCATGACCATCCGAAGCTCGCGCTCGCGGGAGAGGCGAGATGAACGCGCTCCACGCCGATCTGATGACGCTTCTGCCCGAGCTCGTGCTGGCGGCGGGCGGCATGATCACGCTTCTTGCGGGCGTCCTGCGCAGCGAAAAAGGCATGGGCGCGAGTTCGCTACTCGCCATGATCGTGCTCGTGGTTGCGGCCTGGTTCGTGATGGCGGGCAGCGGCGCCGTGAGCGCGTTCGGCGGCGCCTTCGTGGTCGACGATTTCACGCGCTTCGCCAAGCTGCTCGCGCTTCTGGGCGCGGCCGCGGCCCTCATCATGGCGCAGGGCTATTTCGGCCTCGAAAAGATCGCGCGCTTCGAATTTCCCGTGCTCGTCATCTTCTCCGTGCTGGGCATGATGCTGATGATTTCGGCGGCGAGCTTCATCGCCCTTTACATGGGTCTCGAATTGCAAAGCCTTGCGCTCTACGTGCTCGCCGCCTTCGACCGCGACAGCGCGAAATCGAGCGAGGCGGGGCTCAAATATTTCGTCCTGGGCGCGCTCTCCTCGGGCATGCTGCTCTACGGTATCTCGATGATCTACGGTTTCACCGGCACCACGGAATTCGCCACCGTCGCGCATATCGTCAAGACTTCGGGCGTCTCCATCGGCCTCATCTTCGGGCTCGTGTTCCTGATCGCGGGGCTCGCCTTCAAGATCTCGGCCGTTCCGTTCCACATGTGGACGCCCGATGTCTACGAAGGTTCACCCACGCCCATCACCGCCTATTTCTCCATGGCGCCGAAAGTCGCGGCGATGGCGCTCTTTTTGCGCGCGATATTGATTCCGTTTCCCGATGCGATCCATGAATGGCGCCAGATCATCGTGGCTGCGTCGGTCCTGTCGATGGTGCTGGGCGCGATCGCGGCGATCGGCCAGACCAATATCAAGCGGCTGATGGCCTACAGCTCCATCGGTCATATGGGTTATGCGCTTCTGGGCCTTGCCGCAGGCACGACGCTGGGTGTGGAAGGCGTGCTGCTTTATCTCCTCATCTATGTGGTCACCAATGCCGGCGTCTTCACGTGCATCCTTCTGATGAAGCGCGACGGGCAGATGGTGGAAAATATTTCCGATCTCGCCGGTCTTGCGCGCACGCAGCCAAGGCTTGCCTTCGCCTTTGCCGCGCTGATGTTCAGTCTCGCCGGCATTCCCCCGCTTGCCGGGTTCTTCGCGAAATTCTTCGTCTTCCTCGCGGCGATCGAGGCGCATCTTTACGTGCTGGCCGTGATCGGCGTGCTGGCCAGCGTGATCGGTGCTTATTATTATGTGCGCATCGTGAAGATCATATATTTCGACGATCCCGCGCCCGCCTTCGACGGCGAAATGGGCGCAGGGCTTGGCACCATCCTCGTGGGCGCGAGCGTCTTCACCATCTTCTTCATCGTCGGCGCGGCCCCGATGATTTCCGCGGCGGCGACGGCGGCCAAGGCGCTGGTACCGTGACATCCTGGCCCGCGGGCTATGGCTTGAAGGAATTCGCCGAGCTCGATTCCACCAATGAAGAAGCAAAACGCCTTGCTGCGAGCGGCGCACCTGCGCCCGTCTGGATTCGCGCCGATGCGCAAACCGCTGGGCGCGGACGGCGTGGGCGCGCCTGGGAAACGGGAAGCGGCAATCTCGCGGCCACGCTTTTGCTGAGGCCCAATCGTCCGGCGGCGGAATGCGCGCAGCTCTCCTTCGTCGCGGCTGTTGCCGCCGCCGATGCGGTTGTGCGCTTTGCGCCCTCCGCGCGCATCGAAGTCAAATGGCCCAACGACGTCTTGGCCGACGGGCGCAAGCTCGCCGGCATTCTGCTGGAATCTGCCAGCAGCGGAAACGCGCCGTTCTGGCTTGCCATCGGCATCGGGATCAATCTTTCGCATTTTCCCCAAGGCGTCGAGTTCCCGGCCATCTCGCTTGCGGCCCTGGGTGTGCCCGCGCCGAAGCCCGCCGATGCGCTTCTCGAACTCGCGAGCGGCTTCGCGAAATGGTATGACATCTGGGCGCGGGAAGGCTTCTCGCCCATCCGCGAGGCGTGGCTCGCGCGCGCGGCAAGGCTTGGCCAGCATATCCATGCGCGATTGCAGGAGAGGGAATTGAGCGGCATTTTCGAAGGCATCGACGAAACCGGCGCGCTGCTCCTGCGTGAGGGCCATGGTCCGGCGCGCGCCATCGCAGCGGGCGAAGTGTTCTTCGCGAGGTAAACATGCTTCTCGCCATCGACGCCGGCAACACCAACATCGTCTTCGCCGTCCATGACGGAAAACAAATCCGCGCGGAATGGCGCGCCGTCACCAAGACGAGCCGGACGGCCGACGAATACGCGATCCTGCTCAAACAGCTTCTCGATACGCGCGGATTGAAGTTCGAGGATATCGATTCGGCGATCATCGCGACCGTGGTGCCGGCGGCGCTGTTCGATCTGCGCCAATTGTGCCGGCGATATCTGAATTGCGAGGCGCTCGTCATCGGCGATCCGAATGTCAATCTCGGCATCGGCGTGCATGTGGATCGTCCCGAGGCGGTGGGCGCGGACCGGCTGGTCAATGCGGTCGCGGCGCATGCGACTTACAAGGGCGCGGTCATCGTCGTCGATTTCGGCACGGCCACGACGTTCGACATTGTGAGCGCGAAGGGCGATTACGAGGGCGGCGTGATTGCGCCGGGCGTCAATCTTTCTGCGGAAGCGCTGCATCAGGGCGCGGCCATGCTGCCGCGCGTGGCCGTTCAGCGTACGCAGAGCGTGATCGGAAAGGATACCGTGCCTGCGATGCAATCGGGCCTGTTCTGGGGTTATATCGGGCTGATCGAGGGCATCGTCGCGCGCATCAAGGCCGAATACGGCCAGCCGATGACGGTGGTGGCGACGGGCGGATTGGCGACGCCCTTTCACCGGCAAACGCCGGTCATCGACGAACTCGATCCCGATCTCACGATCCGCGGTCTCATCCTCATCCACGAACGCAACGCGAAACCCAAGGCGTGATGTCTTCCAACGACGAACTGGTGTTGCTCCCGCTCGGCGGCGCGGGCGAGATCGGGATGAATTTCAACGCCTATGGATACGGCCCGCCCGACGAGCGCCAATGGATCGTCGCCGATTGCGGTGTGCTGTTCGGCCGCGAAGGCACGACGCCGGGCATCGATCTCATCATGCCGGACATCAGATTTCTGGAAGAGCAGCGCGAGAATGTGCTCGCCATCGTGCTGACCCATGCGCATGAGGATCACATCGGCGCGGTCGGACATCTGTGGCCGCTGTTGAAATGCCCCGTCTATGCGACGCCGTTCACGGCGCGTCTGCTCGAAGACAAATTGGCCGAAGTGGGTTTGCAGGATCGGTTGCGGGTGAGGATCGTGCCGCTCGGCGGGCATTTGAAGATCGGGCCGTTCGAGATCGATTACGTCTCGATCACCCATTCTATCCCCGAGCCCAATGCGCTCGCGATCAAGACG
>DATIZS010000284.1:0-2638 GCA_035516955.1 Rhizomicrobium sp. | reverse complement strand
CTGCTGGCGGCGGATGCGGTCGATGAGAAGATTGCGCGCGATCGCGAACACGAAGGGCTTGGCCGGCGGATGCGGCAGCTCCTTGTGGGCCGCCTCGCACACGCGCATGTAAACCTCCTGCCGGAGGTCGGCGATTTCGCTCGCATTGCGCCAGTGATGACGCAGGTAATGCATCAGGGTCGCCTCCAGCGGCAACACTTCGCGGACGAACCAGGCCTCCAGTTCGGGCGCGCTCACGCAAGCGCCGTCCCGTCCGGGATCGCTTCCCTCACGATTGGATTCCGGTGTTTCCGCCATCCCCCGCCCGCTTGCCGAGGGTTATTGTCCAAACTCTACACCGGCTGAATACGAAGACGCCGCCGGAACACCCCAATGGAATTTGCAGATTTGTTGCGCTGCGGTAGTAGCCCGCTCGCAAGGCGCGATTTATGTATGTAAGGTGGGGCGAGCCTCAGGCCCGGTGGACAGATTGAACGACGCAACCGCGCAGCGACTGCCCGTGCGCCATGTGGCAGCGGTGGTCGTGGGCAACGCGCTCGAATTCTACGACTTCCTTACCTATTCCTATTTCGCGGTTTATATCGGAAAGGCGTTCTTTCCTTCGCGCGACGCCGCATCGAGCCTGCTTCTGTCTCTGGCAACGTTCGGCGTGGGATTTCTTGCGCGGCCCGTGGGCGCCATGGTCATCGGCACAATGGGCGACAGGTTCGGACGCAAGCCCGCGATGATCTTCTCCTTCTCGTTGATGGGCGGCGCCATCGTGGCGCTGGCGCTGACGCCATCCTATGCGCAGATCGGATGGCTCGCCGGCGCGCTCGCCATCCTCTTCCGGCTCCTGCAGGGTTTCGCGCTGGGCGGCGAAGTGGGGCCCACGACCGCCTATATGATCGAAGCGGCGCCGCCGTCGCGGCGCGGATTCTATGCGTCGATGCAATATACGTCTCAGGACATCGCCGTGCTCGTTGCGGGCCTGGTGGGAACGCTTCTCGCAAGCCGTCTCGATGCGCAGCAATTGCAGGATTGGGGATGGCGCGCGGCCATGCTGATCGGCGCGGCCATCGTTCCCTTCGGATTGATGTTGCGGCGAAGCCTTCCCGAAACATTGCATGCCGCGGAAGACGCGGCACTCGCACCCGACACCGGTGATGGCGGCAAGCGCGTGCGGCTGAAGCCCTATGCGAAGCTGATCGTGCTCGGCCTCGTCATGCTGACGGCGGGAACGATTGCATCCTACGTACTCGGCTACATGACGACCTATGCGCTGGCGACGCTGAAGATGAGCGCGACGGTCGCCTTCGGGGCCACCATCGTCAATGGCGCGTTTTCCGTTCTGTTCGAGCCCATCGCCGGATGGCTTACCGACAGATACGGCCGCAAGCCCGTGATGCTGATTCCGGGCGTCGTCCTGCTCGCGAGCATCATTCCGTCGTTCTGGGTGATCGCGCATTTCCACACCACGATGACCTTCTATGGCGCGGTGGCGTGGCTGACGGTGGTGAGCGCGCTCAGCGCAACGCCCGTCATCATCTGGTTGACGGAATCCTTGCCCAAGAGCATCCGCTCCGGCGCGGTGGCGACCGTCTATGCGTTTGCCATCTCGATCTTCGGCGGCTCGACGCAGCCCGTCATCGCCGCGCTGATCAACCTGACGAAGAATCCGCTCGCGCCCGCCTACTATTGGAGCGCGGCGATGTTTCTCGGCCTGATCGCGATGGCGATGGTCGATGAATCGGCACCGGGGAAATTGAAGAAGCGATGAGGGGTTGGCAGGGCGTGGCGGAAATCGCGTCCGCCTTCGTTGCTGCGCAACTTCGGCGCGACAGCCTTCGCCCGCTTATAGCCGTGCTGGCTTGCCGAGCCGTAGCCCGCGGTACGCGGGCGAAGGCTGGTGGGCGCGACAGGGATCGAACCTGTGACCCCTACGATGTCAACGTAGTGCTCTCCCGCTGAGCTACGCGCCCCCAAGTCGGGGAGCCTCTATAGCGTTGCGCGCGCGCGGGTGGCAAGCGACGTCAGGAACGCGCTTCCTGAAGATTGAAGCGAACCCGGGCCTGAACCGTGGAGGCGACCGGCCGGCCGGCTTCAGTGGCCGCGCGGTAGCGCCAATGCGCCTTGACCCAACCCACCGCCGTGTCGTCGAGCTCGGAAAAGCCGCTCGACTGGGCGACCTGCACATCGGTGATGGCGCCCTTGTCGGAAATCGCAATGTTGAGCACCACGGTTCCCTGATGATTGAGGCGGCGGGCAACCGGGGGATAGGGCGGAATGGAGTGCGTGCTGGCGATGCCCTGGACCGGCGTGGCCGCGATGGGCGCAGGCGGTGCGGGCGGCGCGGTGACGGCCGTGATCGAGGGCGCGGGCGGCGCCTGAATGTTGATGTCCGGCGGCGGCACGGTGGCCACCTGCGGCGGCTGCGCGAGCTTCACTTCGGGCGGCGGCGGCTGTTTGGGTGGCGGCTGTTGCGGCTGCTCCAGAATATGCGCTTCGAGCACGGGCGGAACGTATTTGGAGAAATTCGCGGCGAGCCCCGTGACCAGCGCGTAGATCAATCCCGCATGCAGCAACACGACAAACACGATGCCGTAGGTCCAGGCTTGCGAGCGGCTCCTGGGCAGTTGGTGGAATTGGGCGGCAATAT
>DATIZS010000283.1:0-3952 GCA_035516955.1 Rhizomicrobium sp. | reverse complement strand
GAAGACCGAACTGCTCCAGCACGAGATTCAGGTCGAAGACATGGGCGGCGAAACGCTGGCCGTGGAAGTCTCTGCCACCAAGAACATCAATCTCGACAAGCTGGAAGAAGCGATCCTGCTGCAGTCCGAAATCCTCGATCTGAAGGCCAATCCCGAGCGCTCCGCCGAAGGCGCCGTGATCGAGGCCAAGCTCGACAAGGGCCGCGGGCCCGTCGCCACCGTGCTCGTCCAGCGCGGCACGCTGAAACAGGGCGATATCCTGGTCGCCGGTTCGGAATGGGGGCGCATCCGCCTTCTCATCAACGATCGCGGCGAGACCATCGAAAGTGCAGGCCCCGCAACGCCCGTCGAAGTGCTGGGCCTTTCGGGCGTACCCGAAGCGGGCGACGAATTCGTGGTCGTCAACGACGAAGCGCGCGCCCGCGAAGTCACGGAATATCGCGAGCGCAAGCGGCGCGAGGCGCGTCATGCCACGGTCGCGCGCCAATCGCTCGACCAGCTCCTGCAGAGCCGCAAGGAAGGCGAGAAGCGCACCCTGCCGCTCGTCATCAAGGGCGACGTGCAGGGCTCGGTCGAGGCCATTCAGGGCGCGCTCGCCAAGCTCGGCACTGACGAAGTCGCGGCCCAGGTTCTGCAATCGGGCGTGGGTGCGATCACCGAATCCGACGTGATCCTGGCGCATGCGAGCGGCGGCGCGATCATCGGCTTCAATGTGCGCGCCAATGCGCAGGCCCGCGAGCGCGCGAAACGCGACGGCGTGGAAATCCGCTATTACAACATCATCTATAATGTCGTGGACGACGTGAAAGCGGCGCTGTCCGGCCTGCTCGCGCCAGAAACGCGCGAACGCTTCCTCGGCAACGCCGAAATCCTCGAAGTCTTCACCATCTCGAAAGTCGGCAAGGTCGCGGGCTGCCGCGTCACCGAAGGCGTGGTGCGCCGCGGCGCGAAAGTGCGCCTCATCCGCGACAATGTAGTGATCCACGAAGGCGAGCTTTCCACCTTGAAGCGCTTCAAGGATGAAGTCCGCGAAGTGCAGACCGGCCAGGAATGCGGCATGGCCTTCGCGGGCTATCAGGATATCGCGCAAGGCGACGTGATCGAGTGCTACGAGGTCGAAACGATCAAGCGGGCTTTGTAGTCCATTACCGTCATCACCCGCTTTATGCGGGTGATCCAATTAAAATGGATCGCCCGGACAAGCCGGGCGATGACGAAAGAAGAAGAAAATGCCCCGTCATCGCACACAATCCTCCAACATCGGCCCCACCCAGCGCCAACTCCGCGTCGGCGAAATGCTGCGCCACGCGCTGTCCGAGATTATGCGCGAAGCCGACATCCGCGACGACGATCTGAAAGGCGTCTCGATCACCGTCACGCAGGTGAAGCCGTCGCCCGACATGCGCCATGCCACCGTGTTCGTCGAGCCGCTCGGCGGCAAGCATGCGACGAAAGTGGTGGCGGCGCTCAACCGCCACAAGGGTTTCATCCGCGGCGAGATGGGCCACAGGATCGAGCTGAAATTCACGCCCGAATTGCGCTTTCTGGAAGATACCTCGTTCGCCGAAGCCGAGAAGATCGAGAACCTTCTCAAATCCTCCCGCGTGCAGCGCGATCTGAAACGCGAAGACGATGAGCCGTAAGAAGAAGGGCTCGCCGGTCCATGGCTGGGTGATCGTCGACAAGCCGCAAGCCATCACCTCCACCCAGGTGGTCGGGCTCGTCAAACGCATCTTCGATGCGCAGAAGGCCGGACATGCCGGAACGCTCGATCCGATGGCCACCGGCGTGCTTGCCATCGCTCTCGGCGAGGCGACGAAAACCGTGCCTTTCACGATGGACGCCGAAAAGACCTATCGCTTCACGGCCGCCTGGGGAGAGGCGCGCGACAGTGACGACGCCGAAGGCGCGGTGATCGAAACCTCCGCCCTGCGCCCGACGCGCGAAGCCATCGAAGCCATGATCCCCCGCTTCGTCGGCGAGATCGAACAGGTCCCGCCCAAATACTCAGCGATCAAGGTCGATGGCGAGCGGGCCTATGATCTGGCGCGCGAGGGCGAGGCGGTGGAACTTGCGCCCCGTACTGTTTCGGTGCACGAAGTGCGCCTGCTGGCGATGCCCGATCCGGACCACGCCGAATTCGAAATGCATTGCGGCAAAGGGGCTTACGTGCGGGCCTGGGTCAGGGATTTCGCCCGGGCGCTGGGCACGGTCGGCCATGTTGCGAACCTGCGGCGCACCGCGATCGGCGGCTTCAAAGAGAATGATGCCGTCCCACTGGAAACGCTGAGGAGTTTTATGCATAGTCCCGCCGCTTTTGAGCACTTGAGGCCCATTGCGGCCGCGCTGGACGGCATCCCGGCGCTGGCGGTTTCGGGTCCGGATGCGGTTCGCCTCCGAAGCGGCAATCCGATCCTGATGCGCGCGAATCTCTTCGCCCGCATCGCGGACGCCATTCCGGAAGCAGACGATCTTCAAGGGCTTACGGTCTTTCTTTCGGCCGCGGACGGCGAGCCCATCGCGCTCGCCGAAATCGCGGAAGGAGAGCTCAGGCCGTTTCGTGTATTCAACTTTGGAACCGGATGACCGATGACGATCACAGCCGAACGCAAGACAGAACTCATCAAGCAATATGCAACGAAGGACGGCGACACGGGCTCGCCCGAAGTCCAGGTGGCCGTGCTCACCGAGCGCATCGCCAATCTGACGGAGCACTTCAAGAGCCACGTCAAGGACCATCACTCGCGCCGCGGTCTCATCAAGATGGTGTCGCAGCGCAAGAATCTCCTCAACTACATCAAGGCCACCGATGAGAAGCGCTATGCGGCGCTCATCGCGCGGCTGGGCCTCAGGCACTGAAACCCGTCTTGTCATATCTCCCGAAACTCCCGCGTGCTCGCGATTGTCGCGAGCGCGCCAACTGCTTCTTTTGAGTCAACTCGAAGGAACACCCCCGGACGCAATCCGGCGCCGGGAACTGAAGGAACAAAAAATGTTCAATATCGTACGTGAAGAAATCGAATGGGCGGGGCGCAAGCTCACGCTCGAAACCGGCCGCATGGCGCGGCAAGCCGATGGCGCGGTTCTCGCCACCTATGGCGAAACCGTCGTTCTCGCCAATGTCGTGAGCGCGAAAGCGCCGAAAGAGGGCGTGGATTTCTTCCCCCTCACCGTGAATTACCAGGAACGCTACTACGCGGCCGGAAAAATCCCCGGCGGCTATTTCAAGCGCGAACGCGCGCCGACCGAGCGCGAGACGCTGATCTCGCGCCTCATCGATCGTCCGATCCGCCCGCTTTTCGCCGATGGCTATCGCAACGACACGATGGTGGTGGCGCAGGTGCTTTCCCACGATCTCGAAAACGATCCCGATATCGTGGCGATGGTTGCGGCGTCGGCCGCGCTGACGATTTCCGGCATCCCCTTCATGGGACCGATCGGGGCTGCGCGCGTCGGCTATATTGACGGCGAATACAAGCTCAATCCGCAGATGGACGAGATGTCGTCTTCCGCGCTCGATCTCGTGGTGGCGGGCACGGCCGATGCCGTGCTGATGGTCGAATCCGAGGCCAAGGAACTGCCCGAGGATGTGATGCTGGGCGCGGTGATGGCAGGCCATCGCGGCTTTCAGCCGGTGATCGACGCGATCATCCGGCTCGCGGAAAAATCCGCCAAGGAACCGCGTCCGGTGCCGGAAGACGTTCACGCTGCTCTGCGCGAGAAGCTCAAATCCGAAGCGGGCAAGGAGCTTTCCGCCGCGTTCCAGATCGCCGAAAAGCATGTGCGGCGCGACGCCATCGCCGCAGTGCGCGAAAGGCTCGCGGCGCAATATGTCGGCGAAGGCGAAGGCAAAATCTCGGGCAATGCCTTCTCCAACCTGATGCATGACGTCGAAGCCCATGTCATGCGGAATGCCGTGCTCGATACCAAGCGGCGCATCGACGGGCGCGAT
>DATIZS010000282.1:0-14197 GCA_035516955.1 Rhizomicrobium sp. | reverse complement strand
AGGCCATGCCGGCGTGATGCTGGACGCGTCGCGGTTGCTGCACGCCAACGCGTTCCACATGGAAGTGTCCATCGAGCCGTTCGCCGAAGCGGTCGCGCGCATCGAGAAAGCTGCGGGCGCCGTCACGAGCGTGAAGCGGATTTAGATGCATTATTAAAATAAAACTGTCACGGCCCGCCTGGTGCGGGCCGCCCAGTTGGGTTCTGCAAAACTTTGAAGCGAGAACTGGGTGGCCCGCAGTCGCGGGCCATGACAATGGAGGTTGCTTTAATACCCGCGGCTAAAATCAACGAGATTATCCAACTTCTTCCCCGCGCGTTCTTTCCGGATGCAATCGATCAATTGCTGCGCTGCGATCCCGGGATGCGAGATGGCGGCGACATGCGGCGTCACCGTGATCTTGGGATGCGTCCAGAGCGGGCTCGATTCCGGCAAGGGTTCGGTTTCGAAAACGTCCAGCGCCGCGCCCGACAGATGTCCCGAATCGACGGCCGCGATCAAATCGGCCTCGTTCACATGCCCGCCGCGCGCGACATTGATGACGAAGGCGTCCTTCGGCAATTGCGCGAAGGTCTTCGCGTTCAGGATGTGCCGCGTGTCGGGCGTCAGCGGCAGCACGCAGACGAGGATATCGCTGCGCGCCAGAAATGGGGAAAGCTCGTCCGCGCCCGCATAGCTCTTCACGCCGGACACGTTTTTGCGCGTGCGGCTCCAGCCGGCCACGTCGAAATCGAGATCGCGCAAACGTTCCGCCGCCATCGCGCCGATCTCGCCGAGGCCGAGGATTCCGATGCGCGTCTCGCGCGCGGGCCGGGTGATGTAATTCTGCTGCCAGCTCTTTTCGCGCTGCTGGGCGTCGAACATGCGCTGCTGGCGATAATGGATGAGCGCGTGCATCACGACGTATTGCGCCATCTCGACCGAGAGCGAGCGGTCCACGAAGCGGATCAGCGGAATATGCCTCGGATAGTCCGGATCGGCGAAAAAGCCGTCCACGCCCGCGCCGATGGAGAAGACGAATTTCAGATTGGGAAGCGATTTCAGCAATCCCGGTTTGGGGCGGAAGCTCAGCACGTAATCGATATCGGCGGGCACGTATTCGTCGCGCCCCGTGGCGAGTACGCGCAGACCCGGCGATATTTCGCTCAAAGGCACGGCCCAATGCGCGGCCCATTTGGGCGGCACGGCGATCAGAACCGTGGGATGCGCGGCTGTCATGTGCGAACGCTCGCCGCTTTCGGGCGGCGGTTCAAGCCCGCTTCGCGACGGACAGGTTTGCTATTTCTTCGGGGGCGGAATGGGTTCGGGACTGTCCGACAGCGTGCGCAGATAGGCGATCAGGTCGACGCGGTCCTGCGCGCTGCGAAGGCCCGCGAACGTCATCTTCGTTCCGGGGATATAGGCCTGCGGCTGCTTCAGGAACTTGAAGAGCTCGTCATAGGTCCAGTTGCCGCCCTTGGCCTTCATGGCGCTCGAATAATCGAAGCCGGGGTGGGAGGCGCGCGCCCGTCCCACCACGCCGTAGAGATTGGGGCCGATCTTGTTGGGCCCGCCCTTGGAGAGATCGTGGCATTGTTCGCAGCGGGCGGAGATCTCCTTGCCCTTGGCGGCATCGGCGGTGGGCAGCACGGTACCGAAATCGGGCAGCGGTTCTTCGGCCGCCTGCGCGGGCTGGTTCGAGGCGACCACGGTGGTCACGCCGGGCACGACATAGCCGGGTTTGGCGAGTTCGGGCTTTTCGAAGATCGCGTCGGTGGCGATCCGGATGACCATGATGAAGAGCAGCGTGCCGAGAACTGCGCCGATGATCTTGTTCCACTCCCAGGAATCCATATGGTCACGCTCCGTAGTGGCCGCGGGCAGCGGCGATGAAAAGCGGGCTGGAACGGCCCCCGACAACCGGCGCGACATTACCCGCCGATGGTGGAGCGTCATTGCGGCGAAGCGTCGCATAAGTGCCTGAATTTTGGGAGAAAGCGCATGAATCCGATCGTCGTCATTCCGGCGCGGATGGCCTCCACGAGACTGCCGGGCAAACCGCTTGCCGATATCGCGGGCGTGCCCATGATCGTGCGTGTAATGCGTCAGGCCGAAAAGGCCGATGTGGGGCCGGTGGTGGTTGCCGCGGCCGAACGCGAGATTGCAAGGGCGGTCGAAGATGCGGGCGGGCGCGCGGTGCTCACCGATCCAAAATTGCCCTCGGGCACGGATCGCGTTCATGCCGCCCTCGAAGCTGTGGATCGTTCCTATGCGCATGACGTGGTTGTCAATCTGCAGGGCGATCTGCCTGCGCTCGATCCGGATTATGTGAGGGCGGTGGTGGAGCTCATCGCGCCCACCGGCGCCGATATCACAACGCTCGCCGCCGAAATCGACGACGAGAAGGATTTCGACAATCCCCATGTCGTCAAACCCGTGGTGGCGTGGGACGTCACGGGCATGCGCGGCCGCGCGCTCTATTTCACGCGTGCGCGCGCGCCCTGGGGCGATGGCCCGCTCTTCCATCATGTGGGGATTTACGCGTTCCGGCGCGAGGCGCTGTCGCGTTTCGTGCAGCTTGCGCCTTCGCCGCTTGAGCGCCGCGAGAAGCTCGAGCAGCTGCGCGCGCTGGAAGCGGGGATGAGCATTGCGGTGGCGCGCGTGGACAGCGTGCCGCTCAGCGTCGATACTGAGGCCGATCTCGAAAAGGCGAAGAAGCTTATCGCGCGAGGGGATATCGAATGACGTCGCCATTGATCGCACGGGCCAGAAAGGTCGCCTTCCAGGGCGAGCCGGGGGCTTACGCCAATCTCGCCGCGCGCGAGGCGCTGGCGCATACGCAGGCGATTCCGAAGCCGACCTTCGAGGACGCGATCGCCGCCGTGCGCGACGGCGAAACCGATCTCGCCATCATCCCGATCGAGAATTCGCTGCATGGCCGCATCGCCGATATCCATCATCTTCTGCCCGAGGCCGGGCTTTACATCGTGGCCGAGCATTTCCACCGCATCCATCACCAATTGCTCGGCGTGAAGGGTGCTGCGATCGCGGGATTGAAGACGGTTTACAGCCAGGGCCCCGCGCTCGGCCAATGCCGCAAGATCATCCGCGAATTGAAGCTCGCCGCGCAGAACTGGCACGATACGGCGGGATCGGCGCGCCATGTGGCGGAAATGAAGGATCCGAGCGCCTCAGCGATTGCCTCGGCGCTCGCAGCCGAATTTTACGGGCTCGATGTGCTCCGCGCGAATGTGGAAGACGAGCCGCACAATATGACGCGCTTCCTCATCATGGCGCATGAGCCCGACGACGCGCCGCCCGGCGACGGCCCGGTGATCACGACCTTCGTCTTCCGCGTGCGGAACGTGCCCGCCGCGCTCTATAAAGCGCTCGGCGGCTTCGCGACCAACGGCGTCAACATGACGAAGCTGGAAAGCTATCAGCTCGGCGGCTCGTTCAACGCGACGCAATTCTACGCCGATATCGAAGGCCATCCCGAGGAGCGCAATGTGCGCCTTGCGCTCGAGGAATTGCAATTCTTCTGCTCGAAGCTGACGGTGTTGGGCGTGTATCCGGCGCATCCGTTCAGAGCTGAGATGCCTGCGATTTAGGTTGCTATTTCTCCACCAACCTCATTGTCATGGCCCGCAACAGCGGGCCACCCAGTTCTCGCTTCGCAGATGGTGCAGAACCCAACTGGGCGGCCCGCATTTGCGGGCCGTGACAGTTTTGTTTGTATGTAACCAGTTGCGAAACGATGCTAACGCTCCGCCCACGCCTTGATAAGATGATGCGCGATCGCGACCGGCGGCGGCACGAACATGCCGTCGATGGGCCTGCCCTTGAGCAGCGCGCGCGCCTTTTCCTTTTCCAGCCACATCGCATCGGCGAGTTCGTTGCCGTCGAGCGCGATCTCGCGGTTCTCGGCTTCTGCGAAACATCCGATCATCAGCGATGAGGGAAACGGCCATGGTTGCGTGGTGTGATAGGTCACATTGCCCACGCGCACGCCCGCTTCCTCGAGAAGTTCGCGGCGCACGGCTTCTTCGATCGTCTCGCCGGGTTCGATGAAGCCTGCGAGCGCGGAGTACATTCCGGGCGGAAATTGTTTGCCGCGTCCGACGAGACACGCATCTCCATGCGTCGCCAGCATGATCACGACCGGATCGGTGCGCGGAAAATGATCGGCGTTGCAGGCATTGCAATGCCGTCGGTAGCCCGCATCCAAAAGCGCCGTCGGCGCGCCGCATTGCGCGCAGAAGCCGTGGCGCTTGTGCCAGTCGATCATCGCCTTGGCCTGTCCGAGGATGGCGATGTCCTTCTCCGTCATGCCGCCGCTCATTGCCGCCGCGCGCATGTCGCGGAAATGGCCCAGCCCAGCGAGCGCGCCTTCGTTCGCCGGATCGCGCGCCGCCGAAATATCGAGCGCGAAAAGCGCATGCCCGCCTTCGAGTCCGAGCAGCACGCAAGGCGCATCCGCCGCGGCCAGGCTTTCGGCGAGTCCGGGCTTGAGAAAACCCGGCTCGAGCGCGCCTCGCGTATTTTCCGGACCGAGAAAAAACGGCTGCAACCGCCACAGCGGCAGCACGAAAGACGACGCATCGGCGCGGCGCGCGGAAAGCCACGCCGCATCGCTTCGCTTCTCGCTTGCCCGGTCGAGCGGATTGCCGGTGAAGGGGATCATGATGTCTCCGTTTTCCCGCGCGCAAATTCGCATTCGTTTCCGCCCCATGCTAGGCCCTCGGCCGTCATGGAAGCTCTGCTGGTTCTGATTTTTCTGGGCCTAGCGGCGGTTGCCGCGGGCTTTGCCTGCTGGCCCATCCTCAAGCGCAAGGGTCCTGCCGCGAAGCTGCTGGCGGGTGCGATCGCATTGGCGGTGCTGGGTGTTGGTCTCGGCGTCTATCTGATGCTGGGCAGTCCCGATCTGGCCTTGCGCAGCCTGACGGGCGCGCACCCCAACGATCTTCGCGCCCTGATCGCGGAGCTTTCGGTCAAGGTGCGCCGGACGCCGGCCGATCCGCGCGGCTGGATCCTGCTCGGGCGCGGTTATCTGACCTTGGGCGACGGGCAGGACGCCGCCGCCGCGTTCAAGCACGCCGCACGCGTCGCCCCCGAAAGCGAACGGCCCGAGATCCTTTCGGCCTATGGAGAAGCGCTGGTGGCTGCGGCGTCCGGCGCTGTGACGCCGGAGGCCGAGGCCGCCTTCAAGGCCGTGCTTGCGGCCGATCCCAAGGATCAGGCGGCGCGTTATTTCCTGGGCCTCGCCTATGCCGCCCGCCACGAGAACGCCAAAGCCATCGCGATCTGGCAGGGCCTTCTGGCCGACGCGCCGGCGGGCGCTTCCTGGCGCGCCGATGTGGTGGACAAGCTTGCCGCGCTCAAGGCGCAATCGGGTGCCGCACCCGATATCTCAGCGATGGTGGCGGGGCTCGCGGCCCGGTTGAAGACGGCGCCCGACGATCCGGATGGCTGGCAGCGGCTCATCCGTGCTTATGCGGTTTTGGGAGATGAAGCGAAGGCCCACCAGGCGCTCGCCGATGCGCGCGCCGCGCTCTCCGGCAATAAAGCCGCAATAGCTGCGCTCGATGCGGAAGCAGACGAATTGAAGCTCGCAAAGTAAAACGGCGGCTTCGCGCCGCCGTTCCTGCCCCCCACAAGTTCGAATCCTTTTCAGCCCGAGACGCGCCCCTGCCAGACCGGCCAGCAGGTCGATTTTCCGTGCGCCTTGGTCAGGTCGTAGAGCTTCATCTGTGCGTCTTCGGCGTTCTGGCCCGATTCGGTGGCCATGTAGTCGGGCGCGCCGGCGCACCAGACATAGAACTGATGTTTGCCGGGGGAGAAGAAATCGGTGCGTCCGGTGGAGGTGAAATTGGCTGCGACGGCCACGCCGGCTACGGCGAAAAGAACGCCGCCCACGGCTGCCCCAACGATACGCCCCATCGTCATGCGTCGCTCCCTGCCGCGCGGAGAAAACCCCAAGGAACGGTTCGACCGTCCGTCCGGCTTATGTGATCTTGACCCAACCTGCGGCCCGGAGCTGCCCCGAAAGCACCTTCCCGATACCGCCCCTTACTGACAGGAATGTACATCGCTTATCTCGCCCTGTCACCGATTTTTTTATTGTGCGTCAGACTCTTATTATTGCCCGGAGTCACGGGCGGACGCGCTCCGGTGTGGCGCCTTCCGCACGCACTGCGTCCTCTATGGCACAGGCCGCTTCTTCCACTTTTGCATGATCGCGTCCGCGCACCACGAGCTGCACGCCGAATCCGTCCTCGCGATAGAAGGGATAGGAGCCGATGCTGGTCTCGGCGAAGCGCTTCTGGATGGCGGCGAGCGCGGCCGCGATCCGCCCTTCGGCGATCCGCGCGGAGACGGTTGCGGAAACGACGATTGTTCCGCGTTTCAAGCGCTGAGCCACGCTCTCCTCCAGCATCGCGCGCATGATCATCGGCACGCCCGCCATGACGAAAACATTGCCGATCTGAAAGCCCGGCGCGGTGGAGACGCTGTTCCTGATCAGAGTGGCGCCGTCGGGAATGCGCGCCATGCGCTTGCGCATGTCGTTGAAATCGCCGTCCTTGTAGCGCGATCCCAGAAGCTTCAGCGCTTCGTCGTTGTAATCGATGCCCACACCGAATGCCTTGGCCACCGCATCTGCGGTGATGTCGTCATGGGTAGGCCCGATGCCGCCGGTGGTGAAGACGTAGGTGTAGCGCGCGCGCAGCGCATTCAGCCCTGCCACGATCTCGGCTTCGATGTCGGGAACCACGCGCGCCTCGCAAAGATCGATGCCGAGGCCGCCAAGGAACTTCGCGATATAGTTGAGATTGGTGTCCTGCGTGCGCCCCGACAGGATCTCGTCGCCGATCACCAGTACCGCGGCGGTCACGCTTTCGGGTTTTTGCATGGACTGGCCTCTTTTTCCCGCCGGGTGTAAGAAACTCTTGGGTTTCCAAGCGTTAAAAAGCAAGGGCGTTAGGAGAAACGATGTCCGAGATGCCGGAACCGCATATTTTCGAAGCCGCGCGCCGCGCGGCCGTGAGCGTTTCGATTCATGGGCCGGACGGCTTCGAAGGCATGCGCCGGGCAGGCAGGCTCGCCGCCGAAGTGCTCGATTTGATGGTGCCCGCCGTTCAGCCGGGCGTCACCACCGACGCGCTCGACAAACTCGCTTACGAATATGTCCGCGATCATGGCGCGCTTCCGGCGTGTCTTGGCTATCGCGGCTATCGCCACACGCTCTGCACCTCGATCAATCATGTCGTCTGCCACGGCATTCCCAACGACAAGCCGCTTCGCGAAGGCGACATCGTCAACATCGACGTCACGGTCATTCTCGACGGCTGGCATGGCGATACATCGCGCATGTATCTCGTGGGCGATGTGAAGCTGAAATCGCGCCGGCTCGTCGACATCACCTATGAAGGCATGATGCGGGGCATCGCCGCCGTGAAGCCGGGCGCCACCACCGGCGATATCGGCCACGCCATCCAGTCTTATGCGGAAGGCGAAGAACGCTGCTCGGTCGTGCGCGATTTTTGCGGGCATGGCGTGGGGCGCGTCTTCCATGCGCTGCCCAATGTGGTGCATTACGGCCGCCCGGGTTATGGGCTCACCCTCAAGCCCGGAATGTTTTTCACGATCGAGCCCATGATCAATCTCGGCGGCTACGGCGTGAAGGTGCTAAATGACGGCTGGACTGCGGTGACGCGCGACCGCTCGCTATCGGCCCAGTTCGAACACAGCGTGGGCGTGACACAGGATGGGGTCGAGATCTTCACACAATCGCCCAAGGGCTGGCACAAGCCCCCCTATCTCTAGGGGCAGCCATATCTCCGACGTTTCGGCCAGCTTCGAGGATGCGCCGCATTATCTCGAACACCGTCAGCGGTTGCGCGCGCGGTTCCTCGCGGGTGGCGCCGATGCGCTTCCCGATTACGAGATGCTGGAGCTCGTGCTCTTCGCCGCGATCCCGCGCCGAGACGTCAAGCCGCTCGCCAAGGCGCTGATCGCGAAATTCGGCGGCTTCGCGGAAGTCCTGGCGGCGGCGCCCGAACGGCTGATGGAAGTCGAGGGCGTGGGCGAGGCGGTGGTGGCGCAGCTCAAGATCGTCGAGGCCGCAGCCCTCAGGCTCGCCAAGGGCCGCATCATCGGAAAGCCCGCGCTGAGCTCCTGGGCGGCATTGCTCGATTACGTCACCGCCACGATGGGCCGTGCCACCACGGAGGAATTCCGTGTCCTCTATCTCGACCGCAAGAATATTCTCATCGCCGACGAGGTTCAGGGGCGCGGCACCGTCGATCATACGCCCGTCTATCCCCGCGAGATCGTGAAACGGGCCCTCCAGCTCGCCGCTTCGGCGATCATTCTGGTTCACAACCATCCCAGCGGCGATCCTTCGCCGTCGCGCGCCGATATCGAGATGACCCGCGAGGTCGCCAATGCCGCGAAAGCCTTGCGGATCGCCGTTCATGATCATCTCGTGGTCGGAAGGGGCGGAACTGTGAGTTTCAAGTCGCTCGGTTTGCTCTAGAGTGGGGCCTAAAGCGGTTGGGGGCGCGGGGGCTTCTCGCGCGCTGATCACGATGTGGCGTTTTTTTCTGGTTCGGGCGGGGCGTCTGGCGCTTGGCCTTGCGGGCACGGTTCTTCTGGCGGCTTGCGTGGCGGCGCTGTCGCAGCCGGGCGCGCAAAGCGGAGCGGCCGGATATTTTTCCGCGCTTCTGGCCGAGCTCGGCGCATATGCACGCCTCGATTTCGGGACGAGCGTCATCAGCGCCGCCCCGGCCGCACAGGAATTGGCCGAGCGCCTGCCGGTGACGCTGGAACTCGTCGGCCTCGGCGCGATCGTGGCCCTGTTTCTGGGCGGCCCGCTCGGCATTCTGCTGGGCACCGAGCGGCCGTTGCGCGCCGCCGCCCCGCTCATCCAGATCGTGGCGGCGATGCCGGTTTTCGTCGCAAGTCTCGCGCTGTTGTGGCTGGCGGCGAACGTCCTTCACTGGCCGGGCATGGAGCATATCGGCGAACCCGGACTTTCCGCGCTCGGTGCCCAAAGCGGTTTCGATTCGACGCTGCGCACGCTCGCGCTTCCCGTGCTGACGGTGGGCATTGCCGGCGCCGCGGCCGTGCAGCTTGTACTTCGCCGCGCCTCGGCGGAGGCGATGGACGAGCCTTACCGGCGCGGGCTCCGCCTGATGGGACTTTCGACGCTGGAGATCAACAGCGTCTATCTCGTGCCGCAATTGCTGACGGAGCTGTGCCGCAGCCTGGGCGACATCACGCTCGCGCTTTTCGCGGCCGCCGCCGTCGCCGAATGGGTCTTTGCATGGCCGGGAGCGGCCGTGCTGTTCCTCAAATCGGTCGCCTTGCATGACTGGCGTGTGGCGGCGCTGGTGCTGCTCGTCTTCGCCGCGATCAAATTCGGAGCCGATTTCGCGGGCGAGCTCGGCGCCCATGCGCTCTCGGCGCGGAGCGCGGCCTCATGAGCGAGATCGCGATCTCCTCGGTGCGTTCGCTGCCGCGGTTGCGCGTGGCGATCCGCGGCTTCGGCTTCGCGGGCCTTGCGCTCATCGCGGTTGCCGTGGGTTTGAGCGACGTCATCGCGCGCGCGCCCGCCGATACGGCCGGCGCCGGTCCGCTTTTGGCGCCGCCATCGGCACTGTTCCTTCTGGGCACCGATGCGCTCGGCCGCGACGTGATGAGCGAAACGTTGCACGGGCTCGCGGTCACGCTGATCCATGCCGGGCTCGCCACGACCATCACGCTCACGGCCGGAAGCCTTTTCGGATTCATCGCCGCGCGCCTTCCTTGGAAGAGCGGCGCAGGGCTACGCTGGCTTGCGGGAATATTGGGCGCGGTGCCGGTCCTGCTTCTGGCCATTCTCATCGTCGGCATCACCAATCGCGATTACGCCGCCATCGCCGCGGGCCTTGCGGCCGCTCCACTTGCCTTCGCGCGCACCTACGACCGCGCCCGGCTGCTCTCCGCCTCGCGCCACGCCGAATTCGCGCGCGCGACCGGCATCGAAGGCGGAACCCTGATGCGCCGCGATCTCGTCTACGAATTCCGCGACACCTTCCTCACGCTCTTTGCGCGCGCGCTCGCCGCGGTCACGATCACGCTGTCGACGATGAGTTTCTTCGGCTTCGGCGCCGTGCCGCCGCATCGCGATCTGGGGCTGATCATCGCCGCGGCGCGCGCGACCTATCTCGAAGCCTGGTGGGTGGCGGCGTTTCCGGCGCTTGCGCTTCTGCTTTTGATCCTCTTCGCGCGGCTGGCGGCGTCGCTCGATGAAGGCGAACGCCCATGAGCGCGCTCGAGATCAAAGAGCTTCGCGTCTGGCGGCCGGGAGCCGCGCGTCCCGAGCTCGACCGTTTTTCGCTGTCGATCGAGCCGGGCGAAACCGTCGTGCTTCTCGGCGAGGCGGGTTGCGGCAAGGAAGCGATCATGCGCGTGCTCGGCGGATTGCCGGAAAGCGGCGACGACATTTCTGGCACGCTCACTTTCGCGCATGCGAATTCCGAGCGCGCCAGCCGTCACACCAGGCCGTTCCCGCGAGCGGCCTGGCTTCCCGGCCTCGATTCCGCACCGCTCAACCGGGATGCGAGCGTGCGAAGCCAGCTCGCCCGCGTGATCGCGCGGCGGCTGCGCGTGCCGCAAGCGGGCGCGGAAGCCGATCTGGACGCGGTCCTGCGCCGTCTCGACGACGCGCCATCGCTAGAGGCGCTCGATGCGCCTCCGGGGCAGATTCGCAGCGAGACGATCGCCTGGGGTCTTCTGGCCACGGCGTTTGCACAATCGCCGGAGTTGCTGCTCGCCGATCATCCGCTTGCCGGTCTTGCGCCCATTCACGCGCGCGTGCTTGCCAAGGCCCTGCTTGCCGAACAGAAGCGCGCCGGCTTTGCGATTCTTTATGCCGCCAGCAACACCGAACCGGCGCGGCTTCTCGGCGGGCGTCTGATCGTGATGCGTCATGGCCGTGTGGTGGAGGAGGGTCCTTGCGAGCGTCTGGCGACGTCGCAGGCCCATGCCTACACGCAAACGCTGTTCAAGGGTGCGGGCGGCGAGCCGCCTTCGCCGCGCAATGCCGGACGCGGCGAGCCCGTGTTGCAGGTCTACGGGCTCGACATCGCGCCGCGCCGCAAGAACGGCGAGGCGCGCGAAAGTCTCACCTTCGAATTGCGCCGCGGTGCATCGCTCGCGCTGATCGGCGAGGACGGATCGGGAAGGCGCGATCTCGCCAACACGCTGGTGGGTCTCAGCCGCGCCGCGGCGGGCCGCGTGGTGCTGGATGCGGTCGATGTCGGCATTCTTTCCGAGAAGATGCTGTCGCGCTTGCGCCGGCGCATCGCCTTCGTCACCGGCGACGACGATGTGCTCGATCCGCGCATGACGATCTGGGACACGGTGGCGGAGCCCTTGCGCGCGCATCTGCGCCTGCCGCGCGCAATTCTCTCCGAATATGGCGAGGCGGCGCTGAAGCGCGTGGGTCTTGCTTCGCTGAAGCCCAACACGCCGGTCGCGGCATTGTCCGCCTTCGACCGCCGGCGCCTGCAAGTGGCGCGCGCCATCGTCACCGCGCCCGTGCTCGCCGTGCTGGACGAGCCCTTGCGCGGGCTCGATGCCTTTGCCCAATCGGTGATGCTCGATCTCTTGCGCAACTTTCGCGCGGAGGTGGGTCCGGCGCTGCTTGTCGTCACGGCCGATTTCGGGGTCGCGCGCACGCTGGCCGAGACCGCGCTCGTGTTGAAGGACGGGCGCATCGTCGAGCGGGGGCCGTTGCGCGATCTGCCGCAGAACGCGACGGACCCCTTCGCGCGTAGCCTGATCGAAGCGTCTGGCAGCCTTGCGCCGGACGGGCTTCCGAAAGAGGGCGCCGGGGTCTAGAACGGGTCCGAAGGGGCGCGACCAACGCCCGAGGCAGACCCATGCTCAAGCTCAAGGACGAAACGCTTCTCAAGCGCGATGCCTTTATCGATGGTCAATGGACAAGCGCCGATTCCAACGCGCGCTTTGCCGTCGATAATCCCTCCACCGGCGAGCGCCTCGCCGATGTCGCTGACCTGACGGAGACCGAAACGCGCCGTGCCGTCGAGGCGGCGGCGAAAGCTTTTCCCGCCTGGCGCGCGAGGACCGCGAAGGACCGCGCGGGCCTCATGCGCAAATGGTTCGAGCTCATCATGGCGAACCAGGAAGACCTCGCGGTCATCATGACGGCGGAGCAGGGAAAGCCGCTCGCCGAAACGCGGGGCGAAGTCGCCTATGGCGCATCCTTCATCGAATGGTTCGGCGAGGAAGCCAAGCGCATCTATGGCGATGTGATCCCGACGAACGCCGCAAACCGCCGCATTCTGGTATTCAAGGAGCCCATCGGGGTGGTGGGCGCGATCACGCCGTGGAATTTTCCCAATGCGATGATTACGCGCAAATGCGCGCCCGCGATCGCGGCCGGCTGCACGGTCGTCATCAAGCCCGCCTCGGAAACTCCGCTTTCGGCGGTTGCATTGGCAGAGCTTGGCGCACGCGCGGGGATTCCCGCCGGCGTGTTCAACGTCGTCACCAGCGACCACGCATCGAAAGTGGGCGGCGAACTCACGCAGAATCCGCTGGTGCGCAAATTCTCCTTCACCGGCTCGACCGAAATCGGAAAACTTCTGATGCGCCAATGCGCCTCGACCGTGAAGAAGATTTCGCTGGAGCTCGGCGGCAACGCGCCGTTCATCGTGTTCGACGATGCCGATCTCGACGCCGCGGCCGATGGCGCGATGCTCTCGAAGTTCCGCAACATGGGCCAGACCTGCGTCTGCGCCAACCGGCTGCTGGTGCAGGATTCCGTCTATGACGCCTTCGCCGAAAAGCTCTCCGCCCGCGTCGCCAAGCTGAAAGTGGGCGATGGTTTTGCCGAAGGCGTCACGCAAGGTCCGCTCATCAACATGGCCGGCGTCGAAAAGGTCGAGCGGCTAATCGCCGATGCCAAGGCCAAGGGCGCGAAAGTGGCACTCGGCGGCAAGCGCATGAAGGGCACGTTCTTTGAGCCCACTGTCCTCACCGATGTCACGCCCGCCATGGCCTGCGCGCGCGAGGAGATTTTCGGCCCCGTCGCCACGCTCTTCCGCTTCAAGACCGAAGACGATGCCATCCGCATGGCCAACGACACCGAATATGGCCTTGCCGCTTATTTCTACGCCCGCGAGGTGGGGCGAATCCTGCGCGTGTCGGAAGGGCTGGAATATGGCATTGTCGGCGTCAATGAGGGAATCATCTCGACCGAGGTCGCGCCCTTCGGCGGCATGAAGGAATCGGGCATCGGCCGCGAGGGCTCGAAATACGGGATCGAAGATTTCGTGGAAATCAAATACGTCGCCCTTGGAGGGTTGGGAAGCTGAGATGATTCCGCGTTACGCGAGGCCCCAGATGACGGCGATCTGGTCGCCGGAAACGAAGTTCCGCATCTGGTTCGAGATCGAGGCGCATGCGGCCGATGCGCTCGCCGGTCTCGGCGTGATCCCGAAAGAGGCGGCGCGCACGATCTGGGAGAAGGGCGGGAAGGCGAAATTCGATGTCGGGCGCATCGACGCCATCGAGCGCGAAGTGAAGCACGACGTCATCGCCTTCCTCACCCATTTGTCGGAGATCGTGGGGCCGGAGGCGCGCTTCGTGCATCAGGGCATGACGTCGTCGGACATTCTCGACACCTGCCTTTCGGTGCAATTGACGCGCGCGGCCGAATTGCTGATCGCCGATGTGGACTTGCTGCTCGCCGCGCTCAAGAAGCGCGCGCATGAATACAAGCACGCCGTCACCATCGGCCGCAGCCACGGCATCCATGCCGAGCCGACGACGTTCGGCCTCAAGCTCGCGGGCTTTTATGCCGAATTCCAGCGCGCGCGTGCGCGGCTGGTCGCGGCGCGCGAAGAGATCGCGGTGTGCGCCATATCCGGCGCGGTCGGCACTTTCGCCAATGTCGATCCGCGCATCGAAGCCCATGTCGCCACGCAATTGGGATTGAAGGTGGAAACCATTTCCACGCAGGTGATCCCGCGCGACCGCCACGCGGCTTTTTTCGCGGCTCTAGGCGTCGTGGCAAGCTCGCTCGAACGTCTCGCCACCGAAATCCGCCATCTGCAGCGCACGGAAGTGCTCGAAGCCGAGGAATATTTTTCGGAAGGCCAGAAAGGTTCTTCCGCCATGCCGCACAAGAGAAATCCCGTGCTGACGG
>DATIZS010000281.1:0-4141 GCA_035516955.1 Rhizomicrobium sp. | reverse complement strand
CCTCCCCCCTCCGGCCTGTCCCCAGCGAATACACTGGCTTACGGGCACCGCGCCGCGGCATCTTCGCAAAGATATGGGAGGCCGTATGCGCAACGGAAAGGGCTAGGCGCCCCGTTCCTCGACAATTTTTTCGTAGGCCGCGTTGATGGCGGCGAGCTTGTCATTGGCGAGCCGGACGAACTCCTCCGGAACGCCGCGCGCGATCAGCCGGTCGGGATGGTTCTCGCGCACCAGCAGCCGCCAGGTGCGCTTGATCTCCTCGTCGCCGGCATTGTGCGCAACGCCCAGGATCACATAGGGGTCCGACGCATCGGGAAAATGCGAGGCGCGGATGCGGCGGAATTCATTGGGCGCGAAGCCGAAGATCTCGGCCACCGTTTCGAGGAAGGAAAGCTCGCCCGGATGCAGCACGTTGTCGGCTTTCGCGATCTCGAACAGGCCGTCGAGGATATCCTCCAGCACCGCCGGATTGCCGCGGAAGGCGCGCGCGATCTGCGCCGCATAGACCTCGAAGCCCGCCACGTCCTGACGCGCCAGATTGAAGATGCGCCGCACATTGGCCTCTTCGGACGGCGGCACGCGGAAGATGCGCTGAAAGGCTTCCACTTCGTCGTCGGTGACCACGCCGTCGGCCTTGGCCATCTTGGCGCACAGCGCGATGAAGGCGATGGTGAAGGTGACGCCCGGATCGCCGTCGTTCTTGCGGTCGATGAAGAGATGGCCCGCGAACGCGCCCACCAGCGCGCCCAAAGGCCCGCCGCCCGCAAGAAAGCCCACGGCCGCGCCGCTCAATTTTCCCCAGATGGACATGGGGTGAAGGAGTAGGACAATCTGGGCGCGGCCGGAAGCCGCAAAAAAGGAATATCGGAAATGAACGGCCAATGGCGCTTTTATATCGACCGCGGCGGCACGTTTACCGATGTCGTGGCGGAAGCGCCGGACGGCGCGCTGTCGAGCCTGAAGCTTCTTTCCGACAGCGCGGCTTACGACGACGCGGCGCTGGAAGGCATTCGCCGCTTCCTGGACGTGAAAACGAATGCGCCACTGCCTTCGGCGCATATCGGCGAAGTGCGCATGGGAACGACGGTCGCCACCAATGCGCTTTTGACGCGAACGGGCGAGCGCACGGTTCTCGTCACCACGCGGGGATTTCGCGATCAATTGCGCATCGGCTATCAGAACCGGCCGAAGCTTTTCGCGCTCAATATCGAACTGCCCGACATGCTTTATACGCACGTGATCGAGGCGGCCGAGCGCATGAGCGCGGAAGGCGATTGTCTGCATGCGCTCGAAGAGGGCCCGTTGCGCGAAGAATTGCGCGCGGCCCGGCGCGAAGGTTTTGCCTCCTGCGCCATCGTGTTCATGCATGGCTACCGCTTTCCGGGCCATGAGAAACGCGCCGCCGAAATCGCGCGGGAAGCCGGTTTCACGCAAATCTCCGCGAGCCACGCCACCGTGCCGCTGATGAAATTCGTGAGCCGCGGCGACACCACGGTTGCCGACGCATATCTCTCGCCGGTGTTGTCGCGTTATGCCGATCGCATATCGAACGCGTTGGGCGATACGCGGCTTTATTTCATGACATCCAATGGCGGTTTGGCCGCGCCGGGATTCTTCCATGGGAAAGATGCGATCGTTTCCGGACCCGCGGGCGGTGTCGTCGGCATGGCGGAAACGGCGCGCGAAGCCGGCCTCGATCACGTCATCGGCTTCGACATGGGCGGAACCTCGACCGATGTCTCGCGCTTCGATGGCACATTCGAGCGCATCTACGAAACCGAGTTGGCCGGCGTTCGCCTGCGCGTGCCGATGATGGCGATCCACACCGTGGCCGCGGGCGGCGGATCGATCCTGCATTTCGACGGCGCGCGCTTCCGCGCCGGCCCCGATTCCGCGGGCGCCGATCCCGGCCCGAAATGCTACGCCAAAGGCGGGCCGCTCTGCGTGACCGACGCGAATGTGATGGTGGGAAAACTGCGCGGCGCATTTTTCCCGAAAATTTTCGGGCCGAACGCCAATGAAGCGCTCGATGAAACCTCCGTCCGCGAAGCCTTCTGGTCGCTTTCGCGCGATACGGGGCGCACGCCGGAAAGCATCGCCGACGGCTTCATCCGCATCGCCGTCGAGAACATGGCCAACGCCATCAAGCGCATTTCGGTGGCGCGCGGATACGATACGCGTCGCTACGTGCTCAACTGCTTCGGCGGCGCCGGCGGCCAGCACGCCTGCCTGGTTGCCGATGCGCTGGGCATGACGAAGATCTTCATCCACCCGTTCGCGAGCCTCCTTTCGGCTTACGGGATGAAGCTCGCCGCGTTGCGGTCGTTGCGGCAAAAGGCGGTGGGCGCGGCGCTGAACGATGCACTCGTTCCGTCCTTAAACAAATTGGCCGCATCGCTATCGGCCGAAGTGGAATCCGAAATCCGCTCGCAGGGCGCGCAATCCGCGCATTCGACCGTCCGCGCGCATATCCGTTACGCCGGAAGCGATACGGCATTGCCGGTTGCGCTCGCCTCCGCCGAAGCCATGGCGCGCGAATTCGCAGACGCGCATGCGCGGCTGTTCGGGTTCGGATTCGAAGGGAAGGAATTGATTGTTGAGTCGATTGAGGTGGAAGCAACGAATTCCCCCTCTCCCCCTCCGGGGGAGAGGGTTGGGGTGAGGGGGTCGCGAGACGAGCAAGTTGTTAAAGACCTGCGTGGTGGAGAAATCCCCCTCACCCTTGCCCTCTCCCCCAAAGGGGGAGAGGGAATGAGGTTCTACTCCCAAGGCGTGTGGCACGATGCGAAAGTGCATACGATTGCCGAATTGGAATCCGGCGCGGGCATCCAAGGCCCGGCCCTGCTGATCGAACCGCATCAGACCATCGTAGTCGAGCCGGACTGGCGCGCGGAAGTGACGAAAGATCGTGCGGTTGTGCTTTCGCGGGACACGCCGCGAAAAGAAATGCGCGCCGGCACGACCGAAACCGATCCCGTGCTGCTCGAAGTCTTCGCCAATCTCTTCATGGCGATCGCGGAGGAAATGGGGGCTGCCCTGCAGAACACCGCATCGAGCGTGAACATCAAGGAGCGGCTCGATTTTTCCTGCGCGATCTTCGATGGCGATGGCGGGCTGGTGGCGAACGCGCCGCACATGCCCGTGCATCTGGGTTCGATGGGCGATTGCGTCAGCGCGATTATGGCGAAACACCGCGCGATGGAAGCCGGCGACATGTTCGTCACCAACGCGCCTTACGATGGCGGCACGCATCTGCCCGACGTGACGGTCGTGGCGCCGGTGTTCATCGGGGCCACGCGGTTTTTCGTCGCCGCGCGCGGGCACCACGCCGATATCGGCGGCATCACGCCGGGATCGATGCCGCCCTTCTCGGAAAACATTTCGCAGGAAGGCGTGCTGTTCGACGGCGTGAAGATGATTTCGAAAGGCGCGTTCGACGAAGCGGGCATGCGCGCGATCCTGGAAAGCGGTGAATTCCCGGCCCGCAATCCCGACCAGAATATCGCGGACCTCAAAGCGCAAGCAGCGGCCTGCGCGCGCGGCGCCGAGGAATTGCGCCGCGCGGTTTCGCTTTATGGCGCCGAGACCGTGACCGCCTATATGCGCCATGTGCAGGACAACGCGGAAGACGAAGTACGCCGCGTGATCGGCGCGCTGAAGGACGGCGCTCTCGAAATGCCCATGGATGGCGGCATGAAGATTTGCGTGAACGTATCGGTCGATCGCGCCCAGCGATCCGCACGCGTCGATTTCACCGGCACGAGCGCGCAAGCCGCCAACAATCTCAATGCGCCGCGCTCCGTCACCAAGGCGGCGGTTTTATATGTGTTCCGCTGCCTCGTTCAGAGCGAAATTCCGATGAATGCGGGATGTTTGAAGCCGCTGGAGATCGCCGTCCCCGAGGGATCGCTGCTCAATCCGCGCCCGCCCGCGGCTGTTGCCGGCGGCAATGTCGAAACCAGCCAGGCGGCGGTGGACGCGCTGTTCGCAGCACTCGGCGTGATGGCGGCAGCGCAAGGCACGATGAACAATCTCACCTTCGGCAATACGCGCCACCAATATTACGAAACGATCTGCGGCGGCGCGGGCGCGGGCGAAAATTTCGACGGCCAATCCGCCGTGCATACGCACATGACCAATT
>DATIZS010000280.1:0-3064 GCA_035516955.1 Rhizomicrobium sp. | reverse complement strand
AACGAGCTTCCCAACGCGCCGCATTTCACGACCTCGTTGTCGGCCGAATACACGATGCCGGTCAGCGAGGATTGGGCCGCGACACTGCACAGCGATTTCTACTGGCAATCGCAAAGCTGGGCGCGCGTGTTCAACGACCGTCCTTACGACAAGATTCGAGGATATTCGAACGTCAATGTCGCGCTGATCCTGACGAGCGCCAATGGATGGCAGGTGCTGGGCTACGTCAAGAACGTGTTCGACACGACGGCCATCACCGGCGACTTCCTCAATTCCGACGACACCGGCCTGACGACGAACGTGTTCCTGACCGATCCGCGCCTCTTTGGCGTCCGTGTCACGAAGAACTGGTGAGGGGGAACTGCCAATGAGCGAACTGATCAAACAAAGCGACAATCGCGCCACCATCCGCTGGAAGCTCCTGACGGGCGCCTCCGCGCTCGCCATCGCCGCCTCCACGCCGTCGATGGCCGAGGACGATTCCGGCCATCCTTTGCTCTGGATCGAAATCGGCGGCGACGCCGACATGCTGAGCGGTTTCGGCGACCGCTTCAGCGCGCCCTTCCTCGAGCAAACGCCCACACCCACGCCCTATCTCGGCGGCTCGCCGGTCGATCTGCAAAAACCTCCGCGCTACAGCTTCGGCGGCGACGCCACCGTTGCGCTCCAGCCGCAGGACAGCGACTGGATCTTCTCGGCCGGAATCCGCTACGGCCGCTCCAGCAACAAGCGCGATGTCCATCACCAGACGGGCGTGACGACGAAATTTCCCAATCCGGAATATCTCTATTTCAAGAACAACAACCCGGTCGTCTTGTCCTATTATCCGAGCATCATCGCGTCATACCCCAAATACGCCGCCAAATTCGCGCAGACGACCGTCAACCAGTCCGAGAAGCATCTGGTGCTCGATTTTCAGGCGGGCAAGGATGTGGGCCTCGGCATGTTCGGCAAGGGCGGCACGTCGGTCTTGAGCGCCGGCGTGCGCGTCGCGCGGTTCACGTCCCACACTGATGTGCTGATCCGCGCCAAGCCGAATGTCGATTTCTACAGCGTTCCGGTTCTAGGGAGCAAATACAACATCCTGGAAAGCCGCTGGAGCACCTATTATCTCCACGGCCAGGCCAAGCGCAGTTTCAGCGGCATCGGTCCGTCGCTGTCGTGGAGCGCATCGGCCCCGCTCGCCGGAAACGTTCAGGACGGGCAATTGTCGCTCGATTGGGGCCTCAATGGCGCGGTGCTGTTCGGCCGGCAGAGAGCGAAGGTCAGCCATCAGACGACGCGGCGCGATCTCTACGCCAAATACAGCACGCCCGTTCCGCCCAGCCTCAATCCGGTCGGTTTCTACGAGGTGACGCATTACTTCACGAATTACAAACACCGTCCGCCCGCGCAAATCCGCTCACGCAACGTGACCGTGCCGAATTTCGGCGCCACGATCGGGCTTTCCTATCGTATCGAGGACGCCAAGCTCAGCATCGGCTACCGCGCCGATTATTTCTTTGGCGCGATGGATGGCGGCATCGATCGCACGAAGAAAACGACGCTCGGCTTCAACGGTTTCTTCGCTTCCATCTCCATCGGCATCGGCGACTGAACACACCGATTGCGGGAATTGGAATTGCGCCAATGCGCCGAAATAAATCCGCGCGCACCTCGTGAAACGCGTTCTTCGCGTTCCCATTTCGTTCCATGCACGACGCGGCGAGGAACGAATGAGCTGACGGAGCCATGGGCGACATACAGGGAAGGGCGCGTGCCCGCCCCCGCTTGAGACCGGGACACGAGCATTGCGCACACATCTGAACGGCACCACGCGCAAACCGTGCAGCAGGTTTCATGAGACCCGAGGCGAGCGTGCAGGTGCATGTGGTTGCGCGGGTGAAACCGCGCTTCGTCCTGTGGCCGCAGCGATCGAAAAAGGCTGGCGGGCTCTGCAATAGGGGCACCCGCCTTTCTTTTTTGCGCAGCGCAACATCACATTTTGATCTCCATCACCCTTCCGCGCCTCTTTGCCGTTCGTCCCGAGCAATGTGACCTTAAGCTCTAACCCTCCTAAAGGCAGGCGCTGACGGGGGATGGCCGATACGCGGGAAAGAGGTTGCGAGGATCTGCGCTGTGCGGGCGCGCCCATGAGCGCGCCCGATCTGCAGGCCTGGTTCGTTCGCGAAGTGTTGCCGCTGGAGGCGCAATTGACGCAATTCCTTCGTCACAATTGGCGCAACAGAAGCGACATCGCCGATCTCCTGCAGGAAATCTATCTGCGCGTGTTCGATGCGGCCCAGCGCGAGCGCCCCGAAAACACGCGGGCATTCGTCTTCGCCACCGCCCAGAACCTCATCATCGATCGCGTGCGCCGCGAGAAGATCGTGCCCATCGAGGCGGTGGCGGAGATGGATCAGCTCCTCGTGCCCGCCGACGATCCGAGCCCCGATCACGCCGTCATCGCGCGCGATGAATTGCGCCGCCTGCAGGATGCGCTCGATCAATTGCCGCCGCGTTGCCGCGAAGCCGTCATTCTGGGGCGCATCGAAGGCTTGTCGGGCCGCGAGATCGCCGTGCGCATGAATGTGGGCACGGCGACCGTTTCCGAGCATCTCGAGAACGGCATGCGCCTTCTGGCCAATCTGCTTTACGGCGAAGCGCCGGATTCCGGAAAACCGAAATGACCATGGAAAGCGAAAACGCTCTGGCACTGGCCGACGCGAACGCCATCGAGGCGCGCGCCGCCAATTGGCTTCAGCGCCGTCAGTTCTGGAACTGGTCGCAAGACGACCAGGCCGATCTCGACCGCTGGTTGGCGGAATCTCCGGTTCATCTTGTCACCTTTTTGCGGCTTGAGGCGGCTTGGAATCGCACCGAACGCCTGGTCGCGCTGGACACAACGAACGCCGAACGGGCCGGGGCCGTTCCGCGCAATCCCTTTCGCTCGCTCTTTGTCCGCGCCGCCGCGGGGCTTGCCGTAATTGCGGCGCTCGGCGTCGCGGGCAGTTCGTTCCTGAAGCCGCGGGACAGAACATTCTCGACGCCGGTCGGCGGCCATCAAACGGTCTCTTTTGCCGAT
>DATIZS010000279.1:0-7850 GCA_035516955.1 Rhizomicrobium sp. | reverse complement strand
GCGCTTCCAAATTTCACTCCCGGTTCGTTTGTCCGATCAGGCCGCGGCGTCGCGGCAAAGGCCGAACGCCGTCTCGCGTGCTCGCGCATCGGCTTCCAGAACGGAATCGAGATCGGCCGGCACGGCGTTGTCCTTCCCCTCGGCGGCAAGCGTCTCTTCGACCACGCGCGGTATGTCGAGAAACCCGATCTGCCGGCCGAGAAACGCCCCGACCGCGACCTCGTTTGCGGCGTTCAGGATCGTAGGCGCGAGCCCGCCAGCGCGCAAGCAAGCCTCGGCCAGCGAAAGGCAGGGAAACCTTGTGGAATCGGGATTTTCGAAGGTGAGTTGCCCCAAAGCCGCAAGATCGAGGCGTCGCGACGGCGAGGACATGCGCTCGGGCCAGGCCAGCGCGTGCGCGATGGGCGTGCGCATGTCGGGCGCGGAAAGATGGGCGAGCGTGGAGCCGTCGGCGTAAGCGACCATGCAATGCACGACCGATTGGGGATGCACCATCACCGCAAGCCGCTCCGGCGGGATCGCAAAAAGATGATGGGCTTCGATCAGTTCGAGTCCCTTGTTCATGAGCGTCGCGCTGTCGACGGAAATCTTGGCGCCCATCGACCAGTTGGGATGGGCAATCGCCTGCTCGGGCGTGGCCGATGCCATGCGTTCGAGCGGCCATTGGCGGAACGGGCCGCCGGACGCCGTGATGGTGAGCTTCTCGACCGCGCCGCGATGATCGCAATCGAGAATCTGGAAGGCGGCGTTGTGTTCGGAGTCGACCGGGATGACATGCGCACCCGAGGCCACCTGTGCACGGCGGAAGATTTCGCCGGCCGCCACGATGCATTCCTTGTTGGCGAGAGCGATGGTGGCGCCGCGATTCACCGCGGCAAGCGCCGGCGCGAGCCCTGCCGCGCCCACGATCGAAACCATCACGACATCGGAGGGCCGCCCGGCCGCCGCCACGACCGCATCGCTTCCCGCCGCGGTCTCGATGCCGGTTCCGGAAAGCAATTCCTTCAATTGCGCGTAGCGCGTCTCGTCTCCGATCACCGCCAGCCGCGGATGGAATTCGCGCGCCTGTTTCGCCAGCGTTTCGGCATTGCTGTTGGCCGTCAGCGCCTCGATGGGAAAAGCGCCGGCGCCGTAGGTCTTGCGTGCATGCGCCACGACATCGAGCGTGGAAATCCCGACCGATCCCGTGCTGCCCAGAACCGTCAGCCGCTTGAACACGCTTTGCGGCGCAAGATTCACGGGTTCACTCCCAGAAGCGGATTGAGCCCAAAGCCGAGCACGACGACCGCGCAGACCGGCGCGGCCATGATGATCGAATCGATGCGGTCGAGCACGCCGCCGTGACCGGGAATGAGATTGCCGGAATTCTTGCGCCCCACTTTGCGCTTGACCCAGGATTCGAAGAGATCGCCGGCATGGGCGGCGATGCTTGCGCCGGCTCCGAACAAGCCGCCGCGCACGCCATCTCCGCCCAGAAGCGCCGCGATTGCCGCGCCCGCGACGACGGCGCAGGCAAGGCCGCCGAACAGCCCCGCCCAGGTCTTCTTGGGCGAGAGAATGGGCGCGAGTTTCGGTCCGCCCACGAGATTGCCGAAGACGAGCGCGCCCGTGTCGGTCGCCCACACCGCGGCAAAAAGCGTCACCACCAGCCAGAACGCCTCGGGCGCCTTCATTCTCAGCATGACCATCGCAACCGACGAGATACCCAGATAGAGAACGCCGAACCCCTGCCATGCGGGTTCCTCGCGCCGGAACGAGGCCAGCGAAAAATTCGCGATGGTTCCGCCCATCAACATCGCCCAGGGAAAGGTGCTGGGCGCCTTCAGCACGCCGGACGACGCCGTCAGCGCCACAACGACGCTGACGATCGTAACGGCCATGTAAGGCGCAAAGGTCCGGGCGAACATGCGATGCCATTCGCGGGCGGCGGCGGCGATGGCGATCGCGATCAGCGCCGCGAACCACGCCCCGCCCAGCCAGGCCGCGCCCACGGTGGCCGCGGCCATGAGCAACCCGAAGAGCGGCCGCGTGAGCCAATCCCGGGCGGAGGATTGCGCGGGCACATGACCTGCGGTGTCGCGCGCTTCGCTCAAGCGACCGCTTCCGGCGTGACCGATCCGAAGCGGCGCTCGCGGGCGGCATAGGTCTCCAGCGCGTCGAGGAACTGCTTGCGCGAGAAATCCGGCCACAGCGCGTCGACGAAAACGAATTCCGCATAGGCCGATTGCCAGAGCAGGAAATTGGAAAGCCGGCGCTCTCCGCTCGTGCGGATGACGAGATCGGGATCGGGAATATCGGCGGTCGAAAGATGCCGCGCGAAGAATTCTGGCGTGATCTCTTCGGGATCGAGTTCGCCTCTGGCGGCGGCGACGGCCATCTTTCGCGCGGCGGCGGCGATTTCCTCCTGCGAGCCGTAATCGAAGGCGAAGGTGAGCGTGAGCCCGGTATTGGTGGCGGTGCGCCGCTCGCCCTCTTCGATCATGGCGCGGATATCGGCATCGACACGCGCGCGGCTTCCGATGATGCGCACGCGCACGTTGCGCGCGGCGAGCTCGTCGATGTCGTCGTGGAAATAGGAGCGGAAGAGCCCCATCAGATGGTTCACTTCCGTGGGCGGGCGTTTCCAGTTCTCGGACGAGAAGGCATAGAGCGTCAGATATTCGAGTCCGATTTCGGCGGCGGCCCTGACGGTCGAACGCACCGCGCCGACACCCGCCACATGCCCCGCCGCGCGCGGCAGATGGCGCGCCCGCGCCCAGCGTCCGTTGCCATCCATGATGATGGCGACGTGGCGGGGCAGCTTGGCTGGTTCGGCGGTCATCGCGCTCTCCACTCAGACCTGCATGATCTCCTGCTCTTTGGCATGGAGGGCGCCATCAATGTCCTTGATATGCGCATCGGTCAATTTTTGCAGTTCGTCGCCTAATTTATGGTGTTCGTCCTGGCCGATCTTGTGGTCCTTTTCGAGCTTTTTGAGGACCTCCATGCCGTCGCGGCGCACATTGCGCACGGCCACGCGGGCATGCTCGGCATATTTGGAGGCGAGCTTGGCGAGCTCCTTGCGGCGCTCCTCGTTGAGCTCGGGGATCGGAATGCGGATGAGCTGCCCGTCGGGCTGGGGGTTGAGGCCGAGGCCGGCCTCGCGGATGGCCTTGTCCACGGCCTTGACCAGGCCCTTGTCCCACACCTGAACCGTGAGCAGCCGCGGCTCGGGCGCCGAGACCGTACCCACCTGGTTGATCGGCATCGGGTTGCCGTAAGCCTCGACCGAGACGGGATCGAGCAGATGCGGACTGGCCCGGCCGGTCCTGAGGCCCGCGAATTCCGTTTTCAGCGTAGCGACCGCCCCGTTCATCCGGCGGTTCATCTCTTCCTTGTTATAGGCCTCTGCCATGGCTTCCTCCCGGCGGTTTCAACCCCGCTCCTCGATGATCGTCGAGCGCCCGGCGCCTCGAAGCACCGCGCCCAGCGCGCCCCGATCATGGATCGAGAACACGATGATCGGAATGCGATTCTCGCGGGACAAGCTTATCGCCGATGCATCCATCACCTGAAGATCGCGCGCCAAGACCTCGTGATAGCTGAGCGAATCGTAGCGCTGGGCGTCCTTCACCTTTTTGGGGTCGGCGCTATAGACGCCGTCCACCTGCGTGCCCTTGAGCATGGCATCGCAATTCATTTCGGCGGCGCGAAGGGCGGCCGCCGTATCGGTCGTGAAGAAGGGATTGCCGGTGCCCGCCGCGAAGATCACGACGCGGCCTTTCTCCATATGGCGGATGGCGCGGCGGCGGATATAGGGCTCGCAGACCGTGGTCATCGGAATGGCCGATTGCACGCGCGTGGGAAGGCCCATGCGTTCGAGGATCGCCTGCATGGCGAGCGCGTTCATCACCGTCGCCAGCATGCCCATATAGTCGGCGCTGGCGCGATCGATGCCGTCGGCCGCGCCCTTGAAACCCCGGAAGATGTTGCCGCCGCCGATGACGAGGCAGATTTGCGTGCCGGCTTCCACCGCGTCTTTCACGTCGGCGGCAATTCTTTCGACCGTGGGAAGATCGAGACCATAGGCCAAAGCGCCCATCAAAGCCTCGCCGGATATCTTCAACAGAACCCGGCGGTATTTCGGCGCTTGAGCCATGCCCTCCTCCGGTCCGGCTTTACTGGCCGGACAGATTCTTCACTTCATCGGCGAAATCGCCATTGTCCTTTTCGATGCCCTCGCCCACCTGGTAGCGCACGAAGCCTACGATCTCGATAGGCGCGCCGAATTCTTTGGACGCTTTCTCGATCACCTTGGCGATGGGCGTCTCGCCGTCGATCACGAAGATCTGCTGCATGAGCACGGACTCTTCGTAGAATTTGCGCAGGCGGCCTTCGACCATCTTCTCGATGATGTTCTCGGGCTTGCCCGATTGGCGCGCCTGATCGGCATAGATCGCGCGTTCGCGCGCGATCACGTCGGCTGGAACATGCTCCGGCGTCAGTGCGAGCGGCGAAGTCGCCGCGATGTGCATGGCGATCTGCCGGCCGAGCGCCAGTAGCCTGGCCGTATCGGCCTTCGATTTCAGCGCCACAAGCACGCCGATTTTGCCGAGTTCGGGACCGGCGGCATTGTGCACATAGCTCGCCACCACGCCCGGCGAAACCGCGAGCGCCACCGCGCGGCGCACGCTCATATTCTCGCCGATCTTGCCGATCAGGCCCTTCAGCACTTCGTCGACGGTCGCATCGCCCATCTTCTTGGCGAGCAGCTTCGCGACATCGCCCTCGGCTTCCAGCGCAAGCCCCGCCGCGTCCTTGACGAAATCCTTGAACTGATCGTTGCGCGCGACGAAATCGGTTTCGGAATTGACTTCGACCAGCGCGCCCGCGCCGGGGATCGCCGCGATTCCGATCAAGCCTTCGGCCGCGACACGGCCCGCTTTCTTCGCCGCCTTCGCAAGGCCCTTCTTGCGCAGCCAGTCGATGGCCGCTTCCATATCGCCATCGGTTTCGGCGAGCGCGGCCTTGCAATCCATCATGCCTGCGCCGGTCTTGTCGCGCAGGTCTTTCACCATGCTCGCGCTGATGTTCGACATGAGTAACTCCGTTCAGGCGGGGGCGGCGGCGGATTCGGCGGATGCTTCGGGCGCGGGCGGCGTTTGGCCCACCGGCGTCTCGGCTTCGCCGAGATCGGCGCCCGCGGCCTGCTGGCTTTGCGACAGCCCGTCGATGATCGCCCGCGCGGCGAGATCGCAATAAAGCGCGAGCGCGCGCGCCGCATCGTCATTGCCGGGGATCGGATAGGCGATGCCGTCGGGATCCGAATTCGAATCCACAATGGCCGTGACGGGAATGCCGAGCTTCTTCGCTTCGGCGACCGCGATCTGCTCCTTGTTCGTGTCGATCACGAAGAGCATGTTGGGCAGGCCGCCCATTTCCTTGATACCGCCCAGCGAACGCTCGAGCTTGTCCTGCTCGCGCAGAAGACCGAGCAATTCCTTTTTGGTGAACCCCGAGCTCGCGTGCGAACCCAGCGTCTCTTCCAGCGAGCGCAGCCGCTTGATGGAATTGGAGATCGTCTGCCAATTGGTCAGCGTTCCGCCGAGCCAGCGATGGTTCACGTAATATTGCGCGCAGCGCTTGGCCGCCGCCGCCACCGGCTCGGACGCCTGGCGCTTGGTGCCTACGAACAGGATTCGCCCGCCGCCGGCCGCCACATCGCGCAGCGCCACCAGCGCCTGATGCAGCATCGGCACGGTCTGGGTCAGGTCGATGATGTGGATGTCGTTGCGCGATCCATAGATGAACGGCGCCATTTTGGGGTTCCAGCGCTGGGTGCGATGCCCGAAATGGGCCCCCGCCTCCAGAAGCTGGCGCATGGAAAATTCAGGCAAAGCCATTGGAACACTTCTCCTTTTCCGGTTCAGCCTGACGCGAGGGGATCACCCTTACTCCGGTCGCTCCCGCTTTCGCGGACGCTCCGGACGGGCACCGGACGGGGTCGGGGCAACACGCCTCGAAACCCACCCTGCGCGTGCGGAATGGCAGGGGTTATAGGCATGCCGCTTGACCGGCGCAAGCCACTGGTTTCGATAGGGATCATGGCCTCCAAAAGCCCGATCCGCCCGGCCATTTCGCGGCTTCTGCCCAACGATCTGGGCAAGGTGGCGCTCACCGCGCTGGGCGAGCCGGACGTGATCGCGCTGTGGTTCGGCGAGAGCGACCTGGTGACGCCGCAATTCATCCGCGAGGCCGCGAAGAAGGCGCTGGATGAGGGGCGCACCTTCTACACCAACCCGCGCGGCATTCCGCCCCTGCGCAAGGCGATCGCCGAATTCCACCGGCGCACGCTCGGGATCGACGTGGCACTCGAACGCATCACGGTTCCGGGTGCGGCGATGCTGGCGGTGACGAGCGCGCTCGAATGCGTGATCGAGACGGGCGACAATATCGTGGCAGTGTCGCCGGTATGGCCGAACATCTTCCAGGCCGCCGAGCTCGTGGGCGGCACGGTGCGCTTCGCGCCGCTCGAAGCCGATTGGACGAAGGCGCGCTGGAAGCTCGATCTCGACATGCTCTTTTCCCGCTGCGATGGGCGCACCAAAGCCATCTTCATCGCCTCGCCCGGCAATCCGACCGGATGGGTGATGCGCGAGGAGGAGCAACGCGCCCTTCTCGAATTTTCGCGCGCGCGCGGCATCGCCATCATCTCCGACGAAGTCTATGGCACGCTCATCTATGACGGCAGCGCGCATGCGCCATCGTTCCTCAGCATCGCCGAGCCGGACGACGCCGTCTTCGTCATCAATTCCTTTTCGAAACCCTGGGCGATGACGGGCTGGCGCATCGGCTGGCTGGTGCATCCCGCCTCGCTCGACCGCCAGATGGTGACGATCGCGGGCGTGAACAACACCGGCGCCACGACCTTCGCGCAATGGGGCGCGCTGGCCGCGCTTTCTCCGCAAGGCGATGAATTCCGCGGCCAGATGCTGGCGCGCTGTGCGGCGGGGCGCGAGGTGACGCAAAGCTTCCTCGATTCGCAGAACCGCATCCGCTGGATCAGGCCGGAAGGCGCCTTCTACGGCTTCCTCAATATCGAGGGCATGAATGACAGCGTCGGCTTCGCAACCGATCTCGTAAAGCGCGCGCGCGTGGGCGTGGCGCCCGGTTCGGCGTTCGGGGAAAAGGACGATGCCCAACTCGAATCCTTCGTGCGCATCTGCTTTGCACAGGACCCGGTGCGGCTGCAATCGGGATTGGAGCGGCTCGGGCAGGCGGTATCTGCCTTATAAACCTCTTTGTCATGGCCCGCGAAAGCGGGCCACCCAGGTCCCGCGTTTCACATTTTGCAGAATGCAACTGGGCGGGCCGTGACATTGGTCATTCAAACCGACTCCACCATGGCCACGCCCGGCAGCGATTTGATCGCGCCCTTGAGCGCTGCGGTCACGTTCTGGCGCTCGGGCAGCCGGATCTCCACCTCCTGCCCGCCCGATCCCGGCACGATGATCGACACGAGTCCCTTGCCGGGCTTGCGGAGTTCAGCGGCAATGGCATTCAACGGCCGCGTGTCTTCGAGATAGATGCGAAGGCCTTCGCCGGCCTGCGCCGCGGCTTTTTCAAGATCGGTGACGGAAATCGCGCGCAATTTCGCCTCGTCGCCTTCCCAGGTGACGTTGACGCTGAGCAGCACCGATTTTCCCGCTTCGAGAAGCGGACGCGAAGCCGTGAGCACTTCGGGAAAAAACATCGCCTCGAACATGCCGGTCGGATCGGAGAACGAGACGAACGCGTAATTCTGATCGTTGCGCCCGCGCCGCTCCGATTTGCGGATGATGGTGCCGGCGAGCCGCGCCTGAAACGAGGTG